>JAYULG010000293.1:0-9919 GCA_043763755.1 Akkermansiaceae bacterium
TCGTCGTCATCACGCTAAAACCCTTTGGCACCTATGCGGGCATTAATTTCACCATTCCGGTCCTCGTTGCGCTACTCGTTTGCCTGATCCCCACGACCATCGGCGGCCTGCTGAGCGCCATCGGCATTAGCGGAATCGACCGCCTCATCCGCCGCAATGTGATGGCCACCAGCGGCCGCGCAGTGGAAGCGGCAGGCGATATTGATGTCCTGATGTTAGATAAAACGGGCACCATCACAATTGGCAATCGCATGGCCTCTGATTTCGTGCCAGCACCCGGCATCACTGAGCAAGAACTCGCGGATGTCGCCCAGCTCGCATCTCTCGCCGATGAGACACCTGAAGGCCGCAGCATCGTCATCCTCGCCAAAGAGAAATTCAATATCCGCGCTCGTGAAGTGGCGCAACCGCACCTCACTTTCGTCCCATTCACTGCCCAGACGCGCATGAGCGGCGTGGATATCGAAGGCAGAAGCGTTCGCAAAGGAGCGGCGGATTCCGTAAAAGCATGGGTAGAGGCTCAAGGCGGCCGATATCCGATTGATGTGGAAAAAGCAGTGGAGGCCGCATCCCGCGCTGGCCGCACGCCCCTCGTGGTGGCAGATGGCGGAAAGGTGCTCGGGATCGTCGAATTAAAAGACATCGTCAAAGGCGGCATCAAGGAACGCTTTGCCCAGCTTCGCAAAATGGGAATCCGCACGGTGATGATCACGGGGGACAATCCGATGACTGCCGCTGCCATCGCCGCAGAGGCTGGCGTGGATGATTTCATGGCGCAAGCGACGCCGGAAGATAAGCTCAAGCGCATCCGCGAAGAACAAGCAGCCGGCCACCTCGTGGCCATGACGGGCGATGGCACAAACGATGCGCCCGCACTCGCCCAGGCCGATGTGGGCGTGGCGATGAACACCGGCACCCAAGCTGCCCGAGAGGCCGGCAACATGGTGGACCTTGATAGCAACCCTACGAAACTCATCGAAATTGTGGAAATCGGTAAACAGCTCCTGATGACCCGCGGCTCTCTCACCACATTTTCCATCGCAAATGACATTGCGAAATACTTCGCCATCATTCCCGCCATGCTAATGGTGACTTTCCCCGCGATGGCCGCATTGAACATCATGAACCTAGGCTCGCCTCAGAGTGCGATCCTCAGCGCCATCATTTTCAATGCACTCGTCATCGTAGCCCTCATACCACTCGCGCTCAAAGGCGTACCTTACAAGCCGCTCGGAGCCGTAGAAGTCCTCCGCCGTAATTTACTCATCTATGGTCTCGGCGGCTTGATTGTCCCCTTCATCGGCATCAAGGCCATCGATCTCGTCATCACCACTCTCCACCTCGCTTGATATGAAATCACTCCTTTCAGAAATCCGCCCTGCTATCGTAGCCACTCTCATCCTTGCCGTAGTCTGCTGCGCCATTTATCCGCTCGCTGTCACCGGCATTTCCAAACTTGCCTTCAAGGATCAGGCAAATGGCAGCCTGATTTACGATAAAGACGGCAACATCATCGGCTCGGCATTGCTTGGGCAAAATTTTTCCGGTGCGGGCTATTTCCACCCACGGCCATCCGCTGCGGGTGCCACTGGCTATGATGCCGCAAGCTCCAGCGGCAGCAACCTAGGCCCCACCTCCCAAAAGCTGGCGGACCAAATCAAGGAACGCATCGCCACCTACCGCACGACGCACGGCCTCACCGATTCCCAACAAATTCCCGCCGATGCCGTGACCGCCTCGGCCAGCGGCCTTGATCCCCACATCAGTCTGCAAAATGCCGCTCTGCAGGCTGCCCGCGTGGCAAAGGCACGCGCCATTTCCCCGGAGAAAATCAACGCACTCATCGCCACCCATACGGATAAGCGCAGCCTCGGCCTGCTCGGTGAAAATGGCGTGAATGTGCTCAAGCTGAATCTCGCGTTGAACGCCATTTCACCTGCCTCTCCGTGAATCCACAGCCTTGACCTGCGGCAAGCCGCATCGCATCCATCCAGCGCTCCGATGTTGTATGAAATTCTTTGCCCATGAGCGATGACCCCCGCCCAGATCCTGATGCCTTACTCGCGCAAATGCAGCGGGAGGAAAACCTAGAAAAGAGCGGGAAACTTTACATTCTATTGGGGATGTGCCCCGGCGTGGGAAAAACCTATGCTATGCTCTTGCTCGCCAAGCAGCGGCAGACGGATGGACTGAACGTGCTCATCGGAGTGGTAGAAACTCACGGTCGCAAAGAAACTGCCGCGTTGTTAGAAAATCTCACGCTACTTCCCCGCAAGAAAATCCTACATGGCGGCCATACTTTGGAGGAATTCGATCTCGATACCGCAATCCAACGCCATCCAGACCTTCTGTTAGTGGATGAACTCGCACATACCAATGCACCCGGCAGCCGTCATTTAAAACGCTACCAAGATGTGCTCGAGCTACTGGACGCAGGCATCGATGTGGTGACCACGCTCAACGTGCAACACATCGAAAGCCAGGTGGACATCGTGCGCCAAGTCACCGGCGTGACGATCCAAGAAACAGTTCCAGACTCACTGCTAGACCGGGCACACGAGATCCAGCTCGTCGATCTCAGCGTGGAAAAATTGATGACCCGCCTTGGCGATGGCAAGGTCTATCTCGGCGAGCGCGCTGAGGCCGCAGCGGCTGGATTTTTCCGTGAGGGAAATCTCACTGCCCTGCGTGAGCTCGCCCTGCGCTTCACGGCAGAGCGAGTGGACCGCGATCTCGAAGACATCCGCAAAGCACGCCGCGTCAGCAGCCCATGGAAAACCAATGCCCGGCTCATGGTGGGCGTGGGGCCTACGCCTTATTCGGAGAGCCTCGTCCGCTGGACGCGCCGCGCATCTGGCCGCCACGGCTGCCCATGGCTCGCAGTGTGGGTGGAAGGAACCGTGCCTTTTAGCGAGTCTGAGCAAGCATTGCTCACGCGCAGTCTCAGCCTCGCAAGACGCCTCGGCGGAGAAGTGGTGCAGGCCACGGGGGAGGATGTAGCCAATGCCCTTTTACAAGTGGCGCGCGAGAGGAATGTCTCACAGATCATCATCGGCAAAGCGAATAAACGTTCATTTTGGAAAAAAACTCTGCCGGATCGCATCATTGCCGGCAGCGAGGACATTGATGTCTGTGTGGTCCGCCCGATCATTGGCCGGCCATCAGGCGTAGTCGCAAAACGGCAAAATTTCGCGGTCCCGCCCGACCGCATGCAAGAAATGGGAATCGCCTTTGGGAGCATCGTATTGCTCACCCTGCTGCTCTGGCAGATCGAGCCATTCTTCGGCCACACGCTGCCTGCATTGATCTATTTGTTCGCAATCTTGCTCATAGCCTTCCGCCTCAGCAGGTGGCCGATGATTTTCATGGCTACACTCAGCGCCTTGACGTGGAATTATTTTTTCATCCCGCCCAAGTTTACCTTGGAGGTCAGAGCGGTGGAAGACATGGCTTTGTTCGTCATGTTTTTCGCAGTGGCTCTCGGCATGACTCACCTCACCACCCGCCTGCGGACGCGAGAAATCGCCGAGCGGCGGCGGCAAATCGAGACAGATGCGCTACTCCGCGTCACCCAGAGCGCCGCGCTCGCCCCGGAAATGGAAAAAGGCCTCACAGAGGCTCTCCATATCATCAACTCGGTGATCCATGCAGACACTGCACTCGTCGTGCGTAAACTAGATCACTCACTGCCGCTCAAGGCCCACAATGCTAGCAGTTGGCAACCCGAAGACCACGAATGGGGCGTGGCGAACTGGGCCTATGTGCATAAACAAGTGGCCGGGCGCTTCACCGAGACGCTACCGCAGTCTCAAGCGACATGGTTCCCACTTCAGACAGCCACCTCCGTGATGGGTGTGATGGGCCTGCGGCTGAGCGAGGGAAATATGACGCTGGGTTTTGTCCGCCGCCAAGCCGTGGAGGCCTTCGCCCTGCAACTCGCCCTCGTGCTAGAAAAAGAACACTTCATCCAAGCCGTGAGCCAAGCGGAGGTCATGGATAAATCCGAGCGCCTCCGCAGAAATCTGTTAGACAGCGTTTCCCATGAATTGAAGACACCACTCGCCGTCATTCGCGCGGCCATTGAGGGCATGGGCACCACCGCTGCAAATCCCTATGTGGTGGAAATCGATACCGCCACCAAGCGCCTGCAACGGCTAGTGGATGGCCTGCTGCAAATGACGCGGCTGGAGTCCCAAATCGTCGAGCCGCAAATGGAGTGGTGTGATGTCAATGACCTGGTGGCAGCAGCCATCACTGCGGGTGGCGATGCCTTAAAAAGCCACGAGCTAAAAATTGATATCAGTCCAAATATCCCGTTGATCAAAACAGACTTTATGCTTTTGACGCAGGCGTTGGCAAACATCCTCCACAACGCCGCCGTCTATACCTCGCAAGCATCACCTATCGAAATCACCATACGCCATGCCGAGAAAAAACTGCGCATTACTGTGCGCGATCACGGCCCCGGCTTGCCCGCTGGTGAAGAGGCGCAAGTTTTCGGGAAATTCTACCGCGGTAATGGAGCTCCCGCCGGCGGCACTGGCCTCGGGCTATCCATCGCGCATGGATTCATGCAGGCACTCGGCGGTGACATCGCAGGATGGAATCATCCCACCGGCGGCGCGGTCTTCGAAATTCTCCTCAAGGCGGAGTTTATGCAGCTCGATGACGGTCCTTGCCTATCCCCGCAGCCCGGAGAAACTGTGCAGGCATGACCGCATTGATCATTGACGATGAAATCCAAATCCGGCGGCTCTTGCGCCTCGCCTTGGAATCTCGCGAATACACCGTGCATGAAGCAGGATGCGGGCGGCTGGGCCTCCAAGAAGTGGCATTTCATAGGCCAGACGTGGTCCTCCTAGACCTAGGATTGCCAGACATGGATGGCCTTGCAGTATTGAAAAGCCTGCGGGAATGGAGTGAAGTGCCCGTGCTCATTTTATCCGTCCGCGATCAAGAAGACATCAAGGTCACCGCCTTGGAAAATGGTGCGGACGATTACGTCACCAAGCCCTTCAGCACCGCAGAACTCATCGCTCGGCTCACTGCCATCCAGCGCCGCCGCTCCGGCGGGGAATCCCCCGTCATCACCATCGGCCTGCTCACGCTTTGCCAAGATAGCCATGAGGTATCGCTCGCCGGGCAGCCCCTCAAATTGACCCCTACCGAATACTCATTCCTCTGTCTCCTAGCCCGCCACTATGGGAAAATCGTCACCCAGCGGCAAATCCTGCGAGAAGTATGGGGTCCCCAAGGCGATGGCCAAACCCACTACCTCAGAGTCTATGCAAACCACCTCCGCAATAAACTTGGTGATAAACTGATCCTCCAAAACGAAGCCGGCATCGGCTATCGCCTGCTCGTTCCACTTGGTGGCTAGGGGCCGTAAGGAGCAGGTTTTTGAACCGCAAAGACGCAAAGAGCGCCAAGGAAACTCAAGGATTCAACTCTTTAACTTGGCGCTTCAACGTAATCTTTGAAACAGCCTGCCAATGCAGCAATCCCTCTTCCGAGTCCCCTGTTCATGAAGTAGATTCAATTCGCCTGTTTGCTCTGATCTAGCCTGCCTGCAGCGTAAGCGTGGAAGACTCGTGAAATCCCATCCCGCACGCGGCGGAAGACGGCCATTTGTGCATCCTCACTGCCTGTGGCGTGTGCGGGATCATCAAAGCCCCAGTGATGGCGATTCATTTGGCCCGGAAAAATAGGGCAGACTTGGTCCGCATTGCCGCAAACGGTGATGACGGTTTCCACCTCGTCCGTGAGGAATTCTTCAAGGTGCTTAGAGTAGTGATCGCGGATATCGATATGAATCTCCGCCATTGCTTGGATGGCCAGTGGATGGACGTAGCCTGCGGGCTTTGAGCCGGCGCTGACCACTTTGAAGTTTTGCCCAAGGGCCTCGCGCAGGATGCCCTCCGCGAGGTGTGAGCGGCAGCTATTACCTGTGCAGAGGATGAGGATAGTGGGTGTCTTCATGATGTGATGTTAGATGGCTGTGCACGCACGGCCTTACAGAGCGGCACGGCGAGGCAAGCGCCTAGAATAGTGGCGAACGGATAGAGCCACAGGTGTTGAAAATTTCCGCTGACGATGGCAGGGGCCAGCGAACGTGCGGGATTCATTGATGCACCACAGATCGGCCCTGCAAACATGGCTTCCAAGCCTACCATTGCGCCGATGGCAATGCCCGCCGTAATGCCTTTTTCCTTCGAGCCTGTGGAAACACTGAGGATCACCAGCATCAAAATGATAGTAAGTATAACTTCTAAAATAAAACTCTGCGAAACGCTACCCCTTGGGAGTGTGGCACCAAGTGTGGGGTTCTCAGGAAACAGAAATTTCAAAGTGGCGCTGGCGAGAAAGGCACCGCCCAATTGGGCAGCGATGTAGCCCGGAGTGCTTGACCATGGAAAACGGCCAGCCACCGCAAACCCGATCGTCACGGCTGGATTGAGGTGTGCCCCGCTTACATCGCCGAAGGTATAGATCATGCTCAAGACGATGAGGCCGAAGACGAGGGCAATCCCAATATGGCCGATCGTTCCGCCAGTGACTTGGTTGATCACGATTGCCCCGGTGCCGGCAAAGACCAGTGCAAAGGTGCCGAGAAATTCTGCGAGGTAGAGTCTCATGAATCGCCTTAGCACGAAGCACCGGGGCCGCAGCAGGGAGACTTGCTTCCAATGGCGGGCAAGCGTTCAAAAGATGGCAATCCACATAACTCGGGTGCGAGGCACTCGGTATGTTTGTGGGCGAGGTGGAGGATGACGGCCGCGTCCGTGACGGTATGGTCTTGTATACGATACTGCGAGATGATCGGATCCTCGTATTCGATTTCTACGGAGATGGAATCGTCAGGAAGGATGGATTTCCCTGTGGCTAAAATTCCCGCCATTTTAGCGGTTTCGATGCGGTGCTCATCGTCGATGCCCACCCAGATTTGGAGTTGGCAGACAGAGGAAGTGCGCAGCGTGCCACCACAATCATAGAATGTTTTATCGACTCGCCCGACTTCCGTGATGTGAAAGGAAAGCGGCACAGTGCTACCGCCGGGCAAGGCGATGCGAAAGTGCAGAGCGGCATGCTGCCGGAGGAGAGAATTAAGTTCGGCGAGGTTCATGGGATGACAAGTGTTCTAACAGATAATTTTTTAGGTCCGGGGCAACAGCTATTCGCGCGTTTGGCGAGACGTTGCAATGCGCTCGCGCTATCGGTGACGAGGGTGGGCTCTTCGGCGGCATTGAAGAATTTTGCAAGTGACGAAATGAGTTTGCGATGATCCCGGCGGATTTGAAAATAGGTCCACTTCTCACATTTTTCGCTCTCTAGTAATCCTGCCTTGCGGATGATTTGGACATGGCTGGAAACTGATGACTGCGGCATCCCGAGAATATCCGCTAACTCGCAAATGCAGAGTGCATCATCCATCACCAGCCAGACGATGCGCCAGCGAGTAGAGTCAGCAAGCGCCCGAGAAAATGAAACGATATCAGACATCACGAGAAACATCGTGATGAGAATTCTCGTTGGAGGAAGCTCAAATTAACCCAAATGATGAATGATGCCCACCAAGGATATTTCTAAACTTCTGTAATCTTCAGGCCGACTGAGAAAAACCCTCGTGGACCAGCCGCATCAACGTAGGCGGTGAAAACTCCTTCCGCTTCTGGCCCCACCGTCGTCTGGTTTGCAACTCCGCTAGGTGTCTTTGAATATGCAATGAGGTTAAATGGCGCGGTGAGATCAGTTTGATAGTAAATTTCATAAACCGCATCAAAAGTCACAGGGAAAACTAATTTCAGTCGGACCGTTTCATCCGGCCTTTGCTGGTGAACGGAGATCGAGGAAATGTGCAGCGCAAGGTCTGGGATTGTGATGGAAATGATGCCAGTTGAGACATCAAAACTTGTTAAGTATCGGCCAAGGTCGTCTGGAGCGGGCTCGGTAGAGTCGCCCTTCGCATCTCGGAAGACGCGGCCTTCAATATCGTAGCGTGAGCCATGGCAGGGGCAGCGCATCTGTGTGCTTGAAAGAATGAAGCGCCCTACGGTGCAGCCAGCGTGGGTGCACACGGAATCCAGCGTGACGAAACGATCTATCTCCACGCGGTTTAGAGTGAGAGGCTTAACATAACCGATGAATTTTAACTGCACCGAGCCACCGGGAGCCGCGAGTGCGGGGTAAGTAATGGGTCTGATGCGCAAGACGCCGGGGCCGGGGCCAGTGGATGTAATTTCCGCAAAGACTCGCGATGTCCAAGCGGGGCCTGTGAGGGCGGCTACGGTGCCAAACATAAACTGCCTCACCCAGCGGCGGCGGCTAAGATGCAATAAATTTTCAGGAGTATTCATGTAAGATCGTGGTAGGGGATCAATCGCCCGCTGCACCACCGAGCAGCTCGGCAATGCGATCCTCTGGAAGCGGCGCCGCCGCGAGTTGGGCATGGGTGAACAATTGGCTGCGTGCTGCAAGGACGTAGGCATCAAAAACGGCCTGCTCTTGCTCTGGCCCGGGCTCCAGTAAGGTAGCCCATTCCAAGGCGTGTGTGGGATCACCCGCGCAGGCTATTTTCCCGACAATCATCGCCAGCGCTGTCTGATAGGGTTCTAGTGATTCTCGCTCAGCTAGCCAATCGCGGGCGGCGGTGGGATCTGCATCGAACCATGCGGCCAGAGCGAAGTTTAGCGCCTTTACATCAGCCGTCTTGAAATGCTTCGCCACCACCGATGGATGGTCCACGGGTGGGGGCGTGACTGGTGGCATCACGACAGCGCTGGGTTCCCGAAATGCTGCGGATTCAGGGGCGATGGCGGAGTGCCAAAACGGCGCATCCATGGTAGGCACGCGGCTCTTGCTACGGGCAGATGCTGGCGCGGCAGATGCTAGTTTTTCATCAATCGGGCGCATTGGAAAAAACGCCGCAAGGATGACCGCTGCGATTGCCAAAACAATGCAGATCTTCATGCGAGGATTGGTTCTTGGGTGGCATCATCTAGCGCGGATGCTGCGCTTTCACCCGTTTCCATCCCATCGAAGCGCAGCAGGCGAGCACTGTTGAAAATCACGAAAAACGCGCTGAATTCATGGAAAAACGCAGCGGCGATGGGATTGATAAATCCGAGTGTCGATAAGGTGATCGCCACGATGATGAAAGCGAATCCGCAGAGTAAATTTTGATTGATGGTGCTGACGGTTTTGGCTGAAAGCAGCAGCAGATCCGGCAGCCGGCGAAGATCATTAGACATCAATGCCACATCGGACGTGTGGATCGTCACATCATTGCCGAGAGCGCCCATCGCCACTCCAAGGTCACCTTCTGCGAGGGCTGGGGCATCATTGAGGCCGTCACCTACGACCATTACTTTGCGGCCCTCGGCGCGGAGTTTGCGGATGTGGTTTAGCTTATCCTCAGGCAGACAATTTGCCTGGAAATCTGTGATGCCAGTATAGGCTGCGATGTGGCTGGCCACTTCCGTGCGATCCCCAGTGAGCATGATGAAGTCTGTGATGCCGAGGGCACGCAGGCGCTCCAAGGTTTCCCGCGCCTCAGGGCGGATACGGTCAGCGAGTAGGAAGGTGGAAACATGCACTCCATCTACCGCGAGCAATACCAGTGACTGTCGAGTGAAATTCGGCGGATCAATGGCAAGTGTAACCCCGGATTTTTCCAGAAATGATGGCCTTCCGATCAACACTCGCCGGCCATCCACAAGCCCTTCCAGCCCGAGGCCTGAGTGCTCAATAAAATCGCACACTGGCGGGCGTTCTTCCATGGCCACTGCATTTGAAATGGCGCGTGCCACGGGATGATTTGATTTCCCCTCGATGGCGGCGGCGATGCGGAGTGCGGAATGCGCATCAAATTCTGCGGCATGCACGAGCGTGTCTTCTAGCTCAAGTTTCCCCAGAGTGAGGG
>JAYULG010000294.1:0-2773 GCA_043763755.1 Akkermansiaceae bacterium
GCGCCTTTAGAAAACTTGGCAACCCAGAAATTTTCGGCTGCGATGGATTCCTCGCTTGCCAGATTTTTCGCTTCGAGCCGGGCGTAGTCTGCAAAGGACATTGCCGGCGCGAGACGAGGAAGTTTCTTGTGCTTCCGAGCATTGTAGGCAGTGGCCAGCTCCGCAAGAATCATCCCGAATGACCATCCATCGCAAATGATGTGATGGGCGGTGAACAAAAGCTCGTGGCGCCCGCCTGGCAGATGAACCAGATGCAGCCGGATGAGTGGACCATTTACGAGATCGAAGGGCAGTGCTGTCTCTGCGCTTTTGATCAAGGAAACTGGCAGCATGGCAATGGCTGAGGTGGCGAGGATGCTGGTGAAATCGTGCTCAATGAGATCGATCACTTTTTCCGAGGGATAGAAAAATTGTGTGAGACCATTTTCCGAGAAGGTGCTGCGGAAGGATGGGTGCCGCGTTACAATGTCACTCAGTGCGGTGCGCAGCGCAGCGCTATCAAGCTCACCTTCCAGATGGATCACGTTTGATTCATTGAAAGAGCAATTCGCTTCATCCCCTAGCTGCACCGCGTAGAAAATCTCGAGCTGCGCAGCAGTGGTAGGCGCGTGATCGAAGCGCGGAAAACCCACAGGAAGCGCCATGTTTTCACTCACCGAGGCAGGCAGAAAACCAGCCTTTTGCATTTCCGCTACGGATTCTGCAAATGCCGTTACAAAGTGATCGAGATCCTCATCTGTGTGCGCTGTGGTGAAATAAAGCGGCCTGCCTTCCCAGATGTGGATGCCTTTTTCACGCAGGAAAAACCATAGCAGACTGGCGTATTTCAGCTCGGGCGCGTAGTCGATCACCGCATGTGCGCTGAAGTGCGGAATGCGGATCGGCACGCCGATGGTTTCCAAATGCGTGTTCAGCGTGCGGCAGACACGGGCCACGCGTTCTTCCATCTCGATCTGCATCCGCGGGCCTTCCTCCATCAAATGCTGGACCACTCGCCAAGCGGCCGCTAAGGCGAGCGGATGCCTGACGAATGTACCCGCGAAAAAAGTCACTCCCACCTCTGGGAAACTATCATCACCGTAGTTCCACGCGCCGCCATCGAGGGCATCCAAGTATTCTTTTTTACCTGTTAGGACTCCGATAGGCATACCACCGCCGATGACTTTCCCGTAAGTGGCCATGTCTGCCTGGACTCCGAAATACGCTTGTGCGCCGCCGGGGGCACAACGGAAGCCTGTCACGACCTCATCGAAAATTAGAGCCGTCCCAGAGCGCGCAGTGATTGCACGCACCTCGTGCATGAATTCACGAGGTTGCAGGGCGGGCGCCCGGCTTTGCACCGGCTCCACCATCACCGCAGCAAGCTCGTGCGCGTGTGCTCGTAAAATTTCCAGGGATGCAGGGTCCGCGTAGTCCAAGACTAAAATGTTTTCCACTAACGAGTGCGGGATGCCGGGTGCGATGGGCTGCGCCTTATACACGCCATTTACCCACGCACCGCGGACGAGCACTTCCTCGAACATGCCGTGATAATCGCCCGTGAAATAGGCGATGCGCTGGCGGCCCGTGATGGTGCGCGCCAGCCGCATGGCAGCCATCACCGCTTCAGAACCGGTGTTGCAAAAGGTGGCGCGTTCCATCTGCGTCAGCTCGCAAATGGCTTTGGCAAGCTTCCCTGCGACCTTAGATTGAGGCCCGATCTCGATGCCGCTGCGGAGTTGTTCTTCGATGGCCTCAACGAGCCATGCAGGTGAATGGCCGAAAAAGTAGGTGCCAAAGCCCATCGTGATATCCACGTATTGATTGCCATCAATGTCCCAGATCTGGGCGTCTTTTGAGCGCTCAGAAACAATCGGATAGACCATTTCCTTCCACGCGGATTTGAAGCCAGAAACTGCGCGAGGATCTGCATAGTGCGGGCGATGCTCTGCGGTGTAGTTTTTCGACGAAGGTGTCTTCGCCGTGTAGCGCTGGATGAGCTGGTCTAGCGCGTTTTGCTGGATGGGAGTGAGGCCACCTTTCTCACCTTTATCGAGCGGCTTGTAAGGGCCGAATCGGGTGTTGACTTGGCCATCCCGGCTAAATCCTTCCGGCCAGCGCACTGTGCTGAGGCCATCAGGGCTGGCTGCTTGCTCAGTGGTTCTCGCGGCGATGG
Organism: Akkermansiaceae bacterium; assembly: GCA_043763755.1. Taxonomy (GTDB): domain Bacteria; phylum Verrucomicrobiota; class Verrucomicrobiia; order Verrucomicrobiales; family Akkermansiaceae; genus Luteolibacter. Next base: position 2,156 of record JAYULG010000294.1, read on the forward strand.
GCACCGTGGAGGCAGGCATTTCATGATCCAGATGTTTCGCAAGTGCGGCCACTGATGAGAGCTCGCCTAACATCTGGCGAAACGTCACTTTCACCGCAAAGCGTGATTGGATGGCTTGGCTGGCTTGCGTGAGAAAAAGCGAATCGAAACCAAGCTCAGTGAAAGTTGCAGCATCGTCCGTGACTGTGATCCCTGAAAGATCTTGCACCAGCGCGGCAAGCCTTAAGTGCAAGTCCGAGAGCCGATCCACCACCACTAGAGAAACCTCTGGCACAAATGTCTCGGGACCGCTGGCTGGCTCGGGCGCAATCACCGCTGCCTGAGCCGGGACTGAGCGATCAATCCAGAAACTTTTCCTCTCAAACGGGTAAGTGGGCAGGTGGAGTTTACAGCGCTTTTCGTGTTGATAAAATGCAGTCCAATCGATGGCCACACCGTTTTCCCAAAGCGCACCTGCTGCGCTCAAAAGATCCGCGAGATCGGTGGCTGAGGATGGCAGAGAAGAGACCACTGGAGCAGTAGTGCGGGCCGGATGCTGGAGCGCAAATGGGGCCAGCGCGCGTCCCGGCCCTACTTCCAGAAATGCAAGATCCTCATGTTGAAGCGCCACCGCCATGG
>JAYULG010000295.1:0-9803 GCA_043763755.1 Akkermansiaceae bacterium
GCGCTGGATCATGAGCCGCTGATGATCTGCCGTGGTGAAGGTGCTTGGTTGTGGGATAGCGAGGGCCGCCGCTACCTAGACGGAAATTCATCGATTTGGACTAACATCCATGGCCACAGCCACCCAGTGATCAATGCTGCGATCCGTGAGCAGTTAGAAAAAATCTCGCATAGCTCATTTCTCGGCTTAACGCACCCGCTTGCAGCAGAGTTGGCAACGCGCCTTTGTGGATTTTTTACTGCCCATACGCTTGAGCGAGTCTTTTTCACAGACAATGGCTCCACCGCCATCGAGTGTGCCTTGAAAATGGCCCTCCAATTTCGCCAGCAGATTGGCCAGCCACAGCGCAATCAATTCATCGCATTCGCCAATGGCTACCATGGCGATACACTGGGTGCTGCATCGCTAGGTGGTGTGGAGCGATTTTCAGGGAGCTTCCGTTGCGCTGGATTTACCGTGCATCACGTGGGGTCCCTCGCAGAGCTGGAAACACAATCATGCGAGCATATCGCAGCGGTGGTCATTGAGCCACTCATCCAAGGCGTGAATGAAATGCGGCCTTGGCCAGTTGGTATGCTCGCTGCCCTTCGTGCATGGTGTGATCAAGCAGGCGTGCATCTCATCCTTGATGAAGTGATGACCGGGTTCGGCCGCACGGGCACGATGTTTGCTTGCGAGCAGGAAGGGGTAATCCCGGATTTCCTATGCCTCGCGAAAGGGCTCACAGGTGGCTATCTGCCATGTGCTGCTACTCTCACTACTGGGGAAATCTATGATGCATTTCTTGGTAGTGCGAAAAAAGCTTTCTACTATGGGCATAGTTACACTGCAAATCCTCTAGGCTGTGCGGCCGCGCTTGCAAGCCTTTCACTGTTCGAGACGGAAAACACACTTCTCCATCTAACAGAAAAAATTCAACACCTCAAAGCATCTCTTGCGGAACTCAAGTCCCGCCACCCACTCATCCATGAAGTGCGGCAATGCGGCTTCATCGCTGGTATCGAACTCCGCCGCCCCGATGGTGTAAAATTTCCAGCCAGTGAGCGCTTTGGTGAATCCATTTGCATGATAGCCCGCAATCACGGCCTTCTCACTCGCCCGATCTTAGACACGGTGGTGCTCATGCTGCCGCTGTGCAGTTCGCTGGGAGAAATCGACCATGCTGTTTCTGCTTTGGATGCCGCTCTATCTTCTGAAAGCTCACGGTCCACCTTGTAGGATGATTTTAGGTGGCAGCCCATTTGGTATAATTGGGTTCTCAGTGAGCGTGATAGAATTCAATCCGTTCACGGTGGGAATAGTGATGACGGAGGTGCTTCCAAAGTTGATAAAATCTGTGCCCGAGATTGCATTATCAGTAATAAAATGATCACTGGAGAGTGAGGGATTCTGCGCGAGGGACACGATTTCTGTGTTACCGAAAGAATTTGTATAGGTTAGTATTTGCGCATTGCCGGGTGCCGGCGGGGGAAGCGAATCAATGATAACTTGGGCGGTTTGGTTAGAAGGATTTGGGATGATGAATCCTTCTGGGGCGAGAGGATCGTTTGTAGCCTTTGCGATGTTTGTATCCGCGAGCTGATAGAATTTTGAAAGATCATCCTCAGGTGTGACTTGCCTGCCGATGAAGCCTTGTTGTGGGCCATCGTTTGTCCAAAGTGTTTTGTTACGAGGATCGTAGTAATTCTGCCCTTCGTCTGAGCGGAGTAGCCCAAGTTCTTGCCATGATTCTTCCGGGAAATTCCGGTGGCGGATGGCAGTGCCGTCCTCAGGTACAGGAAGGCCACCTACTAGCCAGCCGCGTTCAATGACAAGGGATGCGGGATCAGAAGGTGCTCCACTTTTTGCTTCCAAGGTGGAGCGAAGAGCGGCGGCTAGTATCCCTCGGATGCGTTGCTCTTGTTCTTCTGGACTGCGGCGCACTGCGCCTGGTGAATACAAACTCATCACCCTTGGCGCAGATGTAATAGATGCAGCGTGCATTTGATCAAGGCGGGCCTTGAGGCGTGCAACTTCCTCTCGGAGTCCTTCATTGCGAGGTGCGGGTTTGGTGGCTGGAGTAGCCTGTGGCGCTTGGTGCGGCGGTTGTGCGGCGGTGAAAACATTGGTAGCCAATGCTGCTGTGGAATCGTCTTCACGGTTGTGCCAAAGAAGGAATGCGAAAACTGCCGCTGCCGCCCATCCGAGCCATGTGGTTACCTGTGCGGAAATTTTTTTCGATGCAGGTGGAATTTGCATGTAAGGGCCAACCTCTTTTAAAATCCTAGTGAGCACATCTGGTGGTGCCACGCGCAGAGGAGAAACGGCGAGCCATACCGCAGCGGCGGTCTCGCGAGTGAGGCGCGCTTCTTCCGTGAGGATGGGATCGCGCCGCAAGCGCGGGTCGGTGCGCGCGGCATCATCAAGTGGTAGAAGATCCAGCGCATGAGCGGTGGCATCTGCAAGATCATTGGGTTTCATCGTCTGCTCCTTTCGCTAATAATAATCGAAGTTTCGCCATCGCGCGGTGGAGCCTTATTTTTGCGGTGCCTAGTGGGATACCCCAGCGCTTTGCATGATCTTCCATGGTGCCTGGATCAAACAGCGCGAGGCGGATGCACTCCGCTTCTGCGGGATCAAGTAAATCAAGGGCGGCTCTCACTTTGGTCACCGTTTCTCGGAAAAACAAATCCTCTACTCCGCTGCGGGCTGGCAGATTGAGAAGTGAGCCTAGCTCAGAATCGTGCCAAACAGCCGCACGGCGTTTGCGCTTGCGTAGTGCATCAAGACAGATACCACGCAGAATCATCGCTACCCAACTGAAGCCAGGGCTTTTCACCACGTCGAATTCCCCCGCTTTTTTCCAAACTCTCAGGAAACAATCCTGCAGTGCTTCTTTGGCGATGCCATCATCTTGCAGCCAGTGCAGGGCCATGCTGTAGAGCCTATCGCCCCATAGCCGGTAGAGTTCTGCGAGTGCGTCGGCATCCCGCAAGGCGATGCGTGCAAGCAGCCGCGTGCCATCACGGGCCTCTGCCCGCCCGGCTAGCTCACTCATTTGGAACGCTTCTTCCATGGTATTTTCACCTCCTCATGTATAATCCGCCAGTGAAGTGACTTGAGTTTCACAAATCTGGAATCTGTAAGCCTGAATGGATTAGGTTGCCACAATATTGAGGATTTTCCCGGGAATGAAAATGATCTTGCGGATGGTTTTCCCTTCGAGATGCTCTTGAATTTTGCCATTGGCATAGGCGGTTGCTTTTGCTTCGGCTTCGTCGATGTCTTTGGAAACTGTCAGACGATCTCGCAATTTCCCGTTCACCTGGATGACGAGCTCAATCTCATTTCGGACGAGTGCTGCTTCATCATAGTTCGGCCAAGTCGTCTCGCTGAGCATCATGCTGCCACCGAGGCGGGCGTGGATTTCCTCCGCAATATGTGGGGCAAAGGGATCCAGCACGGTGAGAAAATCTGTGAACTCCTTGAGCGGCACCACATCGGCCTGAGTGAAAGCGTTTGTGCAAATCATCATTTGCGAGATGGCGGTATTGAAGTTGAGTTTCTCGATATCTTCCCCTACCTTTTTGATGGTCTCATGAACGATGCGGAGGAGCAATTTATCGCTGCACGGCACGTCTTGGATTTTTTGAGAAATCGAAAGGCTGCCATCGCTTTGCTCATCAAAGGCAACGCGCCACACACGGGCGAGAAAGCGGGATACTCCTTCTACACCTTTCATTTGCCATGGTTTCACCTGCTCGAGTGGGCCCATAAACATCTCGTAAAGGCGCAGGGCATCGGCTCCGTATTCGGACACCACCTCATCTGGGTTGACTACATTGCCGCGAGATTTTGACATTTTCTGGCCATCCTCGCCGAGGATGAGACCTTGGTTGACGAGTTTTTGAAATGGCTCGGGAGTGCGCACGTGGCCGAGGTCATAAAGGACTTTATGCCAGAAGCGGGCGTAGAGCAGGTGAAGTACGGCATGCTCCGTACCACCTACGTAGAGATCGACCATGCCTTGTTTTTCGTCAGTCCAGTAATCTTCTGCCTCTTGAGAAATAAAGCGTGAGGTATTACTAGGATCACAGTAGCGGAGATAATACCAGCAGGAGCCAGCCCATTGCGGCATGGTGTTCGTCTCGCGTGTGAAGCCATCGGGCAGGTTCACCCACTCCGTGGCCTTGGTGAGAATGGGCTCGGGAGAACCGCTCGGTTTGTAGTCTTCAAGCGGTGGTGCTAGCAATGGCAGCTCGCTTTCAGAAATTGCGGAATGACGGCCATCTTTCCAAACGATAGGGAACGGCTCGCCCCAGTAGCGCTGGCGAGAAAATAGCCAATCGCGCAGTTTGTATTGGATGCGGCGTTTCCCTTTCGAGTTCGATTCTAACCAATCGATCATCTTCACCTTGGCCTCGGCAGTGGGCAGGCCATCGAGGAAGTCGGAGTTGATGGCGGTGCCATAGGCGGTGTAACCTTGCCAATGAGAATCGTCCCTAGGCTGGACGACCTGTTTGATCGGCAAATTGAATCTGAGTGCGAATTCATGATCCCTTTCGTCATGCGCGGGCACGGCCATGATAGCTCCGGTGCCGTAGCCCATCATCACATAGTCTGCGATCCAGATGGGGATCTGCTCACAGTTCACGGGATTCGTGGCGAAGGCACCAGTGAAGACACCGGACTTGTCTTTGTTCAGCTCACCGCGGTCCATGTCAGACTTAGTGGAACAAGCTTTTTGGTAGGCCTCGATGGCGGCTTTTTGTTCAACAGTGGTGATTTGCAGGACGAGTGGATGCTCAGGTGCAATCACCATGTAAGTCGCGCCGAATAGCGTGTCTGGGCGAGTGGTGAAGACCTCGATATGGAGCTCAGAATTTGAAATTTCAAATTGCACGGTCGCCCCTTCTGAGCGGCCTATCCAGTTTTTCTGTAGCAGCTTAATACCCTCAGGCCAATCGAGCGTATCGAGCTCGTCGATCAAGCGTTGGGCATATTTTGTGATCCGTAACATCCATTGCCTCAGCGGACGGCGCTCCACAGTGTGGCCCTTGGATTTCCATTCTTCGACCTCCTCGTTCGCAAGCACGGTGCCGAGGTCTGGCGACCACCAAACGGGCGTATTTGCGACGTAGGCCAGCCGCACATCATCGATCTGTTCGCGGTTCCAGCCCTTTGCTTCGAGTTCGGAAATGGGTTTAGCCTTCCCCGCATCTTCATCATAGTAGGAGTTGTAAAGCTGGAGGAAAATCCATTGCGTCCAGCGCACGTATTCAGGATCTGTGGTGGCGATTTCTCGATCCCAATCGTAGCCAAATCCGAGTGACTTGAGTTGCCGCCGGAAGGTCTCGATGTTTGCCGCAGTGGTGAGTGCCGGGTGCTGGCCGGTCTTGATCGCGTATTGCTCAGCGGGTAGCCCAAATGAATCGTAACCCATTGGATGTAAAACATTGAAGCCTTTCATGCGCTTGTAACGTCCGATAATATCCGTGGCAGTATAGCCCTCAGGATGCCCCACATGCAGGCCTGCGCCGCTGGGGTAGGGGAACATATCTAGGACATAGTATTTTGGCTTTGCAGGATCAAAACCTGCATCGCCCGGGCCGGCGGTGCGGAAGGTTTTTTCAGTATCCCAGCGGGCCTGCCATTTTGGCTCAAAGTCGCGGAAAGGAAATGGTTTGCGGATGTCAGACATGGTGAAGAAAGCGGGCGAGCACTCTGGAACTCGACCGATGCTTTGAAAAGCAAAACTCTGGCATCGGGATCGGCAGCATCCCATCGAACAACTAAGTTCCACAGAATGTCTGGTAAATCTGCCCACTGGCGGGCGGTAGTGAGGTGAACTCCGCACCTATCCCTTCAGCGTAAGGCTGGGCAAGCGTGGTGAGTAGGCGCTCCATCACGGTAAGATCTTGTCTCTCCACAGCGGCGGCGAGTGCGGCTTCTACAAGATGATTTCTCGCAATCACGGCGGCATTGTGAGTGCGCATGCGGGCCGCAGTGTCTCCAAGAGATAGTGGCTGCCGTGCGAGCCGGGCAGACCATGCGCCGTGCCATTGTATGAAGTCCCCGTTGATAAAAATCGGCTCACGGATGGCATCCTCCGCGCTGAGTGCGCGGAAGGTGTTCGTGAAATCTTGGTGGCTCGTGTGCATCCATTCAAGGAGCTGATTTACCAGTATCTCATCTCCATTTTCAGCATTATGAATTCCTAGTTTTGCGCGCATGCCATCTAGCCAACGCTCTTGAAAACAAACGTCAAAGCCACCTAACACGTCGTTTGCCACAATCACAGCCACGTTTCGGTCAGCATCAAATAGAGGCAAAAAAGTTTCCGCCAGCCGTGCGAGATCCCACCGAGCGATGCTCGCTTGATTCCCGTATGCATAGCGCCCTTGGCGATCAATTGAGCTGAACACCGTATCCGGATCATAATCATTCATAAAGGCGCACGGGCCGTAATCAATCGTCTCGCCAGAGAGTGCCATGTTATCCGTATTCATCACGCCGTGGATGAAACCGACGTGAAGCCAGCGAGCGATGAGGGCAGCCTGCCGCTCCATGATCGATTTAAAAAGTTCTCGGTATGGCGCATCCGCATCCATCAGCTCAGGAAAATGCCGTTGCAGCGTGAAATCTGCTAGAGCTTTTAGCAAAGCAGGATCTTGAAGCGCTGCGGCATATTGGAAAGTGCCCACGCGGATGTGGCTAGCTGCCACGCGGGTGAGCACTGCACCATCTAACATTTCCATCCGTGGCACGTGCTCGCCGGTAGTCGCCACCGCGAGGCTGCGCGTGGTGGGAATACCCAGCGCGTGCATGGCCTCGCTGATAATGTATTCCCGCAGCATCGGGCCAAGTGCCGCACGGCCATCACCACCACGAGAGTAGGGAGTTCTTCCAGAACCCTTGAGCTGGATGTCAAAGCGCTTGCCCGCAGGCGTAAGATGCTCACCCAGCAGGATTGCCCGACCATCCCCAAGGTTGGTAAAATTTCCAAATTGGTGGCCAGCATACGCTTGCGCCAGCGGCACCGAGCCTTGGGGGATCTCATTGCCAGCAAAGACGGCGGAGTTTTCTAACAACTCTGGATCCAGCCCGAGAGAAATAGCCAGTGGCCGATTCAGCACAACGAGCTGCGGAGCACACACGGGCACCGGCGTGGTAAAGCGGAAAAACTCGGCAGGTAGCTGGGCATAAGAATGATCCCACTGCCACCCGGGCGAAGTGGGAGATGAAAAAGCGAGAGTCATAGGAGGAAGGTAAAGTTTCAGCGGAGAGATACAAGCGATGGTGTCTTAGCTGTAATACCCGCTCACGCCCTTGGTGAAAAAGATCTCGTCATGTGCCCGGTCTCCCGCCGAAAGTCGCGGGGTGATCCATCCATCCGCTGTCGTTTCACCCATGGCAAAGCTCGGCAATAACGTCAGAGTCGGGCCGTTTTGCGTCATCGGCGCGAATGTCGAGCTTGGCGATGATTGCGTGCTGCACTCGCACGTCGTCATCGAAGGGCACTCGAAAATTGGGCGTGCTAACGAGTTTTTCCCGTTTTCCGTGATTGGAGGAAAATCGCAGGATCTGAAATACCTTGGCGAGCCGACATCCCTTGAGGTGGGTGATCACAATGTTTTCCGGGAAAATACCACGGTGCATCGCAGCACCCATGGCGAGATTCCTACGCGCATCGGCTCGCATAATTTGCTGCTCTGCTACGCCCACGTCGCCCATGATTGCCAGCTTGGCGATCACATTATCCTCTCAAATTCTGTGGGTTTGGCCGGCCACATCATCGTCGAGGATTACGCAATCATTTCTGGCTTCGCGGCTGCCCACCAATTTTGCCGCATCGGCATGCACTCGATCATTGGCGGGCTTTCAAAAATCGTCCAAGACGTGCCGCCATTCATGATCGTAGATGGTCATCCGGCCTGCACCAGGGGGCTAAATTTGGTAGGCCTACAGCGGCGCGGCTTTTCCGAGGAGGATATTAAACATCTGAAAACGGCTTACAAAAAACTTTTCCTGAAAAAAGACACAAACTTGGCAACCTCACTCAGCTCACTCAAAGCCACTCACGCCGCAGATACACCGCAAGTCGCACACCTCATCTTTTTCATAGAGAAATCCCAGCGCGGCGTGGTACGTTGATTCTCTCCCCGATAAAATGCATCCTTCATCGCTCTCAAAATATCGGCCGTTTCCGGCGGTTTCCCTGCCGGATCGCACGTGGCCAGATCAGACGCTCACCCACGCCCCGCTGTGGTGCTCTGTCGATCTCCGGGACGGCAATCAAGCGCTGCCACAGCCGATGTCCATCGAGGAGAAAATTGAGTTTTTTGATCTGTTAGTGCGAGTGGGTTTCAAGCAAATCGAAGTGGGATTCCCGTCTGCGGCTGATACCGAGTTTAATTTTGTGCGGCGGCTGATTGATGAAAATCGCATCCCCGAGGATGTGACTATCCAAGTGCTCGTGCAGACGCGTGAAGCGCTCATCCGCCGCAGCTTCGATGCCATCGCCGGCGCGAGGCGTGCCATCGTGCATATCTATAACTCCACTTCGCCGCTCCAGCGCCGCGTGACGTTCAGTGATGCCTCGCGCGAATCCATCCGCCAAATCGCAATTGATGGGGCCACCTTGGTCAGGGATCTCGTTGCCACAGTCCCACAAACGGAAGTGATTTTACAATATTCGCCGGAATCATTCTCGGATACCGAGCTAGATTTTGCGTTGGAGTGTTGCAATAGCGTGATCGCTGTCTGGCAGCCCACGCCAGAGCGAAAAATGATCATCAATTTGCCCGACACCGTGCAGTGGACCACGCCGAATATCCATGCAGACATGATCGAGTGGATGTGCCGGAACTTAGAAAAGCGCGATTCACTCCTCGTTTCCCTGCACACCCACAATGATCGCGGCACAGGCGTGGCCGCCACGGAGCTTGGCCTGATGGCTGGGGCAGATCGCGTGGAAGGCACTCTCTTCGGCAATGGGGAACGCACGGGGAACTTGGACATCGTCACCGTCGCGCTGAATCTCAATAGCCACGGCATCGCCACCGGGCTGGATTTTTCAGACCTCCAGTCCATCCGCACCGTCTATGAGCGCGTCTCTCGGCTCACGGTTTCGGAGCGCTCGCCCTATGCAGGTGAGCTCGTCTTCACCGCCTTTTCTGGCTCCCATCAAGATGCCATCAAAAAAGGCCTAGATCGCCGCGCAAGAGAAACTGCCGCCGATCCTCACACCCCATGGGGCGTGCCGTATCTCACGATTGATCCACAAGACATCGGACGTTCTTACGAGGCCATCATCCGCATCAATTCGCAGTCCGGAAAAGGTGGTGTGGCCTATGTGCTTGATCGTGAACACGGCTTTGATTTACCCAAAACCATGCACCCTCAAGTGGGTAAGCGCATCTACGACCTCGCAGATCTGCATGGCCGCGAGCTATCTGCCGATGAGATCCGCGAGGCGTTTTTCGAGGAATTCGTCAATCTCGCCACTCCCTTGGATGTGATCGATTACGAACTCATCCACCAAACGGGCGAGCGCGGCTTGGTCCAATGCAAGGCTGGCATTCTCATCCATGGGGAAAAAAAAGCAGTCCATGGCAATGGCAACGGTCCGATCAATGCCTTCGTCCACGCCCTCGAAGGTGCAGCACTCAAGGACTTTAAAGTGACCGACTACCGCTCCCACGCCGTGCGCGGTGGCTCGGATGCAAATGCGGCTGCTTACGTCCAACTCCAGTCCGATGATGGCCGCATCCTCTGGGGCGCAGGCGTGGATCCCTCCATCGAGATGGCCGGCCTCAAAGCCC
>JAYULG010000296.1:0-9785 GCA_043763755.1 Akkermansiaceae bacterium
AGTTCGGTGCGTTTCCACCATTGCTCCTTGCCTCGCTCAAATTGCCACAAGGTCTTCGGCTCAGCAGTGCTGAAACGGATGCCGCCATCGGTGCCGAGGATCTCGATAAACCAAGTATTTGTAGCACCTGGAGCGAGCCGCTTCATTTCCATCCGCAGTGGCACCTCCATGCCGTGGATAGTGGTCCATGCGTGGATTAGCGCGTTATCCCAAGTGTCACACAGCGTGCGCCCGCCACGGCCGTCGGGCCGCTCGGGGTAGCCTTTTTGGAGCTGGGCAAAAAGCCGGGATGGCTTCCAACCGAGGCGCAGCGGCAGATGGCAGGCGTGCATTCCCAGATCATTGAGCACGCCACCCGCGCCACAAGTTTTGCTCAGGCGCTTCCAATTCGCCGCCTTTCCGGGATCCAAGTCACTGCTGTGGTGAAAACCAGAAACCACTTCCAGCACTCTGCCGATTTCGCCACTGCGGGCAAGTTCCACAGCCCGCTGGCCACCGGGGAAAAACGGCATTTCTGAGCTGCAGCGGACGAAGCATGTGCTGGACTCCACGGCAGTGTGAATGCGCTGTGCGGCTGCCAGATCAATGCCAAATGGCTTTTCCGCAAGCAGATCTTTGCCAGCGGTGAGCACGTCTAGATAAATTTTTTCATGGGAATCGTGCGGCACGGCCACATACACCACATCGATTTCTGGGCTGGCCAGTAGATCGTGGTAATCGGTAACGCGTAGATGGCAGCCGGGAATATTTTCGAACCACCCAAGGCTGGCAGCATTTAAGTCTGCCACGCCCTTGAGCACTGGCCGCACTGGCATTTCCACAAGTGCGCACCAGCGGGCGAATGCGCTGGCCATTTCGCGTCCCATGAGGCCGCCTCCGATGATTCCGATGCCAATGTTTTTCATGATTCGTTGCGGTAGGCGCGTGCCAAAATGCTGATGGGGTGGAGGACTTGCACAGGCGCACCGGCAGCATCGAGGCCGCGGGCGACTTGCAGGTGGCAGCCAGGATTTGCCGTTGCTAAAATTTCCGCATTCGTTGCCAAAACATGGCCGATTTTGCGCTTCAGCAGGGCATTTGATTGCTCCGGCTGGGTGATATTATAAACGCCGGCACTGCCGCAACACCATGCGCTCTCGGTAAGCTCGACGAGGGTGATGCCCGGCACTTTTCGCAAAAGATCACGCGGCTGGCTGACGACCTTTTGGCCATGAGTGAGGTGGCAAGATTCGTGATACGCCACGCGCATTGGTTTTTCAAATGGCGCGGCCTGGGGTGCGAGTAGGTCGATTTCTACCAGCCATTCATGGATGTCCCGCAGCTTGCTGTCCCATAGATGGGCGCGCTCGGCATAGGCGGGATCATCCGCCAGCAATCTACCGTAGTGGCGGAGGTGCGCGCCACAGCCGCCCGCATTGGTGATGATGGCACTAAAATTTTTCGGATTCATCAAGTCCAGCATCCGGCGGGCTAGCTCGCGGGCCAGCTCACGCTCGCCATTGTGGCCATGCAGCGAACCACAGCACGGTTGGACTGGCGGTGTGTGAACTTGGCAGCCGTTCGCTAGTAAAACATCCACGGTGTCTCGATTGATATCTGAAAACGCAAGGTCCTGCACACAACCCGTGAGCATCGCGACTCGGTGTTTCATCTCGCGGCGCGGAAATTCTTCTTTGGCGATGAGTGCATTGGAAAAGGCAGGACTGATGCGGGGTGACTGCGGCTCGAGGCGGCGCAGATCCGCTGGTAAAAGGCGGGTGAGATGCAGCCGGCGGAAAAGTTTTTCCAGTCCACTCTGTTGATAGATCCTCATTCCAGTTCCCGCGAGCCGCAGCAGGCGAGGTTTCATGAAAAGCTGCTCAAGGGTAAGCCAGCGCCAAAATTTCCGTGCCGCGCTTTCGGGCAGGCCAGCTTCTTCGATATCCGCCCGGGCCGTTTCGAAGAGCTCCGCGTAATCGACACCTGCCGGGCAGGCCGTCTGGCACGCAAGGCAACCGAGGCAAAAGCTCATCTCATCTGCGAACCCTTGCGTCACGGGCAGCACGTCTTCCGCCACTGCCCGCATCAGAGCGATGCGGCCACGCGGGCTGTTCCGCTCACGCAAAGTGGCATCGTAAGTGGGGCAGGTGGGCAGGCACATCCCGCAATGCATGCATTGCTGGAGCACAGAAAAATCGAGGGTTTTGAGAGATGCAGCCACAGTCAGGTCAATCGAAAATTTTTCCGGGATTCAGCCGTAGATCGGGATCGAGCGCATGTTTCACTTGGCGCATTAATTCATAGCTCGCGTCTCCAAGTTGCTGACGGAGCCAGGGTTTTTTCGCGAGGCCCACGCCATGCTCGCCGGTGATCGTGCCGCCAAGCGCGAGCGTTTTCGACACGATGGCATCCAGCGCGAGGTGGACGCGGGCCATTTCCTCCGTGTCGCGCTCATCCGTGAGAAAGGTAGGGTGCAAATTTCCATCTCCCATGTGGCCGAAGGTGCCGACCGTGAGACGATGTTCTACTGCCGTGGCCGCAATGAAGGAGACCATTTCCGCAAGCGCGCTGCGCGGCACCGTCACATCTTCTAAAATAGTCGTCGGGCGGACACGGGCGAGCGCGGAAAACGCACTGCGGCGGGCACTGGCTAGCCGCAGTGCCTCTGCTTCGTCTCGCGCAGTTGTGACCTCACGCGCCCCATGCGCACGGGCGATTTGTGCCATTTGCTCACCCTCATCTGCGACGGCGGCTGGATGGCCATCCGTCTCCATCAGCAACAGCGCCTCGCAATCGGCAGGCAGGCCGATCTGCGCATAATCTTCCACGCAGCGGATCGTCATCCGGTCTAGAAACTCCAATGTGCAGGGGATGATTTTGGCCGCAATGATGGCTGAAACTGTCTCCGCCGCGTCCTCAATGCGATCATACATTGCGAGCATCGTGCGGCGGGCAGCAGGGCGGGGGAGTAGCTTGAGCAATACCTCCGTGATGATTCCCAGCGTGCCTTCCGAGCCGATGAAAAGATCCTTCATCGAGTAGCCGGCAACATCTTTCACACATGCATTTCCTAGCCGTGCAATGCGGCCATCTGGCAATACCACTTCCATGGCCATCACATAATCCCGAGTAACACCATATTTCAACCCGCGCAGGCCGCCGGAGTTTTCCGCAACGTTGCCGCCGATGGTGCTGATTTTCATCGAGCCGGGGTCTGGCGGGTAAAATAACCCATGGACTCCGGCTGCCTCATCGATGCGCTGTGTGATCGCCCCGCACTCCGCGCGGACGGTGAGGTTTTTCGGGTCCACCTCCAGCACGCGGTTCATGCGGACAAGACAAAGAACGAGCGCTCCTGCCGCTGGCACGCTGCCGCCGCTGAGGCCAGTGCCCGAGCCGCGGGTGGTGATGGAAATTTTGTGGGATGCCGCCCATTTCACACAGGCGGAAACTTCCGCAGTGTTAGCAGGCAGCACCACGATGCCGGGTGTTTCGCGCAGCGCCGCCGTGCCATCAAACCCATAGGGGATGAGATCCTCAAGGGCCGTCAGCACATTTCCTGCGCCGACGATTTCGCCAAGCGCGGCAGCAGATGTAGCGGGTAGGGGCATAGTTCAAATCATCGCCAGCGCCGTTTCCACATCAGCGTCATCATGCACCATGGCCATCAGCGCATGCACGATCCCACAGGGATTAGAATGCTGAATCACATTGCGGCCATAGACGATGCCGGATGCACCTTGCTCAATGAGACGGGCCGTGCGAGCGAGGATTTCTCGGTCGCCCACTTTGCCGCCACCACGCACCAGCACCGGGATGCCGCACGCGATTTGGATCACTTGGTGATACAGGCTCACATCATCCGTGGGATCTGCCTTGATGATGTCTGCGCCGAGTTCCACCGCTTGGCGAACGAGGTGGGTGATCTGCGTGACATCGCCATTGACCATGTAGCCGCCCGCGATTTCGTTTGCTTGGAAAACCAGCGGCTCCACCATCATGGGCATGCCGTAGTAGTCCGCTTGAGGCTTGAGTTTGAGGATATTTTCCACACACCGGGCATGCACTTCAGGGGCGCCAGGGATTTGGAAAAGATTCACGCAGACGCACGCCGCATCGAGCCGCACCGCTTGCAGCATCGTCTCCTCAATCATCAAACTGAACGCCGCAGTAGGGAGGGATTTGCCGTAAACGTTCGCCACATCCGTGCGCAGGACCAGGCTTGGCTTTTCCCGCCCCGGAAGATCCTGAAGATGGCGGGCTTGGCCAACGGTGAGTTGAATGGCATCTGGCCCGGCATCGACGAGGGTTTTCACCACAGCCGCCATGTCCTCGATGCCTTGGAGAAACCCCGGTTGATTAAAAAACCCGTGATCCACTGCCACATCGAAGCAGCGCTTGGAACGAGCATTGAAGAGCCGATTCAGGCGATATTGTTTCATGCGATGCCAAGTAACTGTTGGATGATGTATAATTCAAGGGCTTCATGATCTCGGCTCTCACGGCACGCGGCAATGTGCGCTTGATCCATCGCGCGGTGTTTTTCCACCAGCCAGAGGAAAATTTTCCGGCTATTGGCGAGGTGGGCGGTGACGGGCAGCCCTGGCTGGGTGCGCATGGCTTTCACATCGAGGCCGATGAACTCGCCCCGCCGCCCGTAGCCAGCTTCTTCGAGCACGCGCACTTGATTGTATGCGCTGCGTAAATTCGCTGCGCCGAAGTTTTTATCTTGGTCAAACTTCAGCCCATTTTGGTCATTCAGGTGCACACTCGCGAGCTTGTCATGAGCGAGCGCGAAAGCCATTTCATCACTAGGATCGAGACCCGCGAGCAAGGCGTGCGCACTCTCGATGAGGCCCTTCACGCGGGATGGATCTTGCGAGGCATAGGCGAGCGTCAGCGCGTGCCCGATGGTCGGCACGTAGGTGTGATCGCACGGTTCATTTGGCTTTGGCTCGATCCAGATTTCGATTTCAGGATCGTAGGCGAGCATGGCATTGAGAGTTTCTAAAATCCGTTGGTAAGCCAGCCGCGCATCCTTCGCCTCGCGGATGTAGGTGCCTTCGCGGGCTAGCCAAAGCACGATGGCTTTGCAGTCCAGAGCGCGTGCGATATCGATGCATTTTTTCGTGCGATCCCACGCGTATTCGCGGTCTGCGGCACTATTCGAAGTGTAGCCACCGTCTGCCGTATGCGGATCAAACCACATCCGTGGCGCGACGAATTCTGGGACGAGTCCTTGGTTGGCAAGCATCGTTTTCACTTCGCCCGCCTTCCGTAGCATCACATCGGGTGCCAGCGTGCCCATGTCTGGGACCACATCGTCATCATGGAATTGCACACCCTCAAACCCAAGCGGGCGGTAGAGTGCAAACTTTTCTTCGTGAGGAAATGCGGGACGCACCTCTGGGCCAAATGGATCTGAGCCTTCGCTAATATTCCAAGGACCAAATGAGAATCGATAATCGGTAAGTGGGTTCATACGTCCGAGGATGGAAACCGAAAAAGCCACCGCCTGCTACCTCTTGAAACTCAGATTGTGGCACTATCAGCTCATATTTCGGAGTCGATAGAGAAGCGAAAGGGAGTATGAGTGCAATTTTCCAAGCGCATTTTATGCGATCCCACACGCAGCATCGGCACATTTGATGCCGTCCATCGCAGCGCTGACGATGCCACCGGCGTAGCCCGCACCTTCGCCACAAGGGAAGAGGCCGTTGATTTCTGGGTGTTCCAAGGTATCCTCACGGCGGGGAATGCGCACGGGTGAGCTGGTGCGGGTTTCAAAGCCAAGCAAGAGCACGTCATGCGAAATGTAGCCGCGCATTTGGCGGCCAAAAAGTGCCAATCCTTCTCGCATGCGGCTGGTGATCCAGGTGGGAAGCAGTTCGTGGAGCGGCGCAGAACGGATGCCGGGGAAATAACTGGTAGCGGGCAAGGTGGGGGAGATGCGGCCCGCGAGGAAGTCTGTGACGCGCTGACCAGGCGCGACTTGCCCGCCGTTGCCTGCGATTTTTGCGCTGCGCTCGAGTTCTTTTTGGAAAATGAGGCCAGCGAGGATGCCGTGTTGTTTGGCGAGTGGTTTTAAATCTTCAGGCTCCACGGTGGCGACCATGCCAGAATTTGCGAATGGTGAATCGCGGCGAGAAAGGCTCATGCCATTTACGACTACCTCGTCATTCTCAGTAGCAGCCGGCACGATCCAGCCACCGGGGCACATGCAAAACGAATGCACACCGCGGCCACGGATCTTGGTGGCGAGACGGTAGCGGGCAGCGGGTAGTAAGCGCGGACGTTCTTGGGTGGGATCTAGATGATATTGAGTGCGATCAATGAAAGGCTGCGGATGCTCGATGCGGAATCCCACTGCGAAGGGCTTCGCCTCTAGCAGGATTTTTTTTGCAGCGAGTAGCCGATAGATATCACGCGCTGAGTGGCCAGTAGCGAGGATCACGGAGCTTGCTAAAATTTCCTCATCATCCGCTGTAGCTACGCCGCAGATGTGATTTCCGCTGATGAGGAAATCCGTGACTTTCGTTTGGAAGCGCACTTCGCCGCCGGCTGCGATGATGGTCTGGCGGATGGCTTTGACCACGTTTGGCAGGAGATTCGAGCCGATGTGTGGGTGGGCATCTGTGAGGATCACATCAGGCGCACCGTGGGCGACGAGGACCTCGTAAATTTTGGCGACTGGCCCGCGTTTTGTGGCGCGGGTGTAAAGCTTTCCGTCTGAGAATGTGCCGGCCCCACCCTCGCCGAAGCAGTAGTTTGATTCCTCAACGACACGACCTTCTCGTAAGAGGGGCGCGAGATCAAAGCGACGCGCGCTGGCATCCTTGCCACGTTCTAACAGAATAGGCTTCACGCCATTTTCCAAACAACGTAACGCAGCAAACATCCCTGCCGGACCGCAGCCCACGATGATGATTCGCTTGGCGCTCGCAGCCACAGGCGCGATCAAACTGTGCGGAATAGGATCTGGTTGCAATGGGCCATCTAGCGAGACATCCAGCCGCAATTGGACTTTGACAGCGCGTTGGCGGGCGTCAATCGAGTGCTTGCGAAGTTTCACCCCGCCGATGCGCGATGGGGGAATGCCGAGCTTGAGCGCGCAGGCTTGGATGCGGGCGGTAGCGTCCTCAGATTGTTCCAAAGGCAGGACGATATCGACCGTGGTGATGTGAGTTTCTGGAGCGATGACTGATGCGAGGTAAAAATTTTCTATCCACGGATACTTCGTTTTTTACCAGCATCATCCACGCTGACGAAGGTGACACAGGTGGAAAATATGGGGGCAGCTCCTGCGCGTTCATCGATGACTGATACGGCGTAAGACGCGCTGGTGATTCCCTCGCGCACGCGGGAGCAGGAAATTCTCAGAATGGTGCCATCTCGCACGCTGTGGTGGAACTCCACGGTATCCATGGCCACAGTGACGAATTGGCAATGCGGGTAATCAAGGCTGGCAGCGATCCATGAAGCTTCATCGATCCATGCGAGCAAACGGCCACCGAAGAGGAAGCCGTAGTGATTCAGATCACCGGGAAGCACGAGGCGGTGAGTTTCCATGGCATCACCAACGGCGGCGTTTAGAATCCCGGTAAAGCATGGAATCGAGCGAATATGAGCCTGCTCCGGAAAGAATGAGGGCGATCATCGGAATCAGATACATCAACGAGAGTTCCTTGGCATCCACGATTGTCGGCGGCTTGATAAACCATGGGGCAGTGCCGAGGTATCCGAATGCAGCCACAACCATTGCAAAGCCTAACATGAATGCAGCAGGCCGCGTGGCCAGGCCGACGATCACAAGAGAAGCCGCTCCCACCTCTGCGATGATGCAAATTGCAAGACTCACAGATGGCGACATGAAATAAAATGGGAAAAAATCAGGGACGTAGAAGAATTCTTTGCGCGTGGAGTACTCGAAAATTTTCGGGATCCCGTGGCCGAAGATCATCATCATTCCTACCAACACTCTCAAGGCGAGCAATCCCAAGGAGGCTTGGGCATCGCGGGTGCCACAATCGAAAAAGAATTTTTTCATCAAGAAGATGCAGGTGGTTGTTTCAGCGAAATGGTGATGCGCTTGAGCCGATCATCGCCACTTGGTGAATGAGAAAGGATTTGGCCATCAGCGGCGAGGATATTGTGCACGAGGCGGCGGTAGTAGGCATTAAGCGGGCGGACTTCCAGCGGCTTTCCCGTGGATTTTACCCGCTCTGCCATGCCTTTGATTTCCTCGTTGAGGTGGTCTTCCTGGATGGCGCGGTAGTGCGCGCAATCCACCTTGATGCGCTCTGCTTTGAGATCGTGGCGGCGGAGAATGCGATTGACGAGGTATTGGAAATCGTCAAGCCGATCCCCGTCTTTCCCGATGATGGCCTCGCTCTCCGCAGAGAGGATTTGCAGGCAGGGTCCATCGTGAGTGTCTTGCACCTCAATGGTGGCGGTGAACCCGAGGTGGCCCAACATGGTATCAAGGATTTTTGTCGCAGATTCCACCGTTGTCATGGCGGGATTCTAATCAGATCCCGCGCTGGGTCAATCAAGTCAGTTCTCTTTATCCTCGAAATGAGGGGCGATGCGGCTGGCATGCGCTGCAAGAGCAAGCTTCTCGGCATCGCTAAATTCGTAGGGCGTCATCTTGCCGATGCCGAGCGTGCCGATCACGCGATCTTGATGGCGGGAAAAAATCGGCACAGCGATGGAGCCTGCCACGCCAGTTTTACGCGCATCTGGCTTGGCGACGGTGCGGAGGTCTTGCTGGAGATTGCACAGCTCGACGGGCTCCTTGGTAGCGGCGGCTGCCCCAGCAATGCCTTTGCCGAAGGGGATGTGAGAAATTTTTTCGATTAGAAACTCAGGCACGCCGATCTGGTGGACGAGTGATAAATTTTCCCCATCAGCCCTAAACGTGCGGTGGAGGGTGCCCGTCTGGCAGGAAAACTCTTGGAGGATATCGCGCAGTGTCAGTTCCCAGTCGGCAGGTGGTGTCATGCGGTCAGTGAAGCATCGGAATGGAGGTGCGTCACTCGTTTTAGAAACTTCATTCTTGGCAAGAGGCTGCGCCCGCACAGGCTCATGGGGCAATGAATGTCCCACGAATTTGCTTTTCCGCGCTCGTCAGCGGGGTGGTGGCGCTCCAGCCTCACGCCGCCATGGGAGCGGAAAGTGAGGTGAAAACGGAAGTGTATGGGAGACTGCCCAGTGGCCAAGAAGTGAAAATTTTCACACTCAAGAACGAGCATGGCCTGATCGCAAAGGTGATGGAATACGGCGCGATATTGGTCTCGATGGAAGTGCCAGACGCTGTTGGGAACACCGCCGATGTCACTCTAGGCTATGAGACTCTCGATGGGTGGCTAACGAATAGCGCATACTTCGGGGCGACGGTGGGTCGCTTCGGAAACCGCATCAATGACGGGCGTTTTATGCTCGATGGAGAAACCCACTCACTGGCAAAGAACAACGCGGGCAATCATTTGCATGGTGGCGAGGTGGGCTTTGATAAAGTTCTCTGGGCTGGCGCATGCGTGGGGAAAAATCAGGTGATATTCCGCTATTTTTCCAAAGCTGGAGAAGAAGGCTACCCTGGAAATCTCGATGTGAAAGTGACCTACACACTCACCGATGCGGATGAACTCATCTGGCATGCGGAGGCCTCCACAGATACGCCCACCATCGTCAATATCATCCACCACCCGTATTGGAATCTATCGGGTGATGCCAGCACCTCCATCGCGGATCACCATTTAATGATCGCGGCAGAGGCGTTTTTACCGACGGATGCGCAGATGATCCCT
>JAYULG010000297.1:0-9721 GCA_043763755.1 Akkermansiaceae bacterium
GCGAGGATTTTCGCGTGATCGCCTGCTTCCACCCAGCCAGTCTCGCCTTCAAAACGCACCGGGCAGGTGCCGAGGTCTAGCCAATCGCCCTCATTTTCAAAGCCAGCGATGCGCATGACGAGCTTGATGCCATTTGCATAAGTGGCGCGGATGGTGCCACCTTCCGCCTCGAATTCAATCGGTGTGGTGCCATCAGCATCGGCCGCCCATTGGCAAAGATCCACGGTGTGGGAACCCCATTCGAGAATTTTGTAACCCGCTGCAAGTCCCTCTTGGCCACGCCATTGGCCCTCGACGTAGCGCTTGTTGTAAGGGCGCATGGCAGAGGGGCCTAGCCAACGATCCCAGTCGATGAGTTTTGGGTCTGGTTCATCCTCGCCAGGAAGATTGGGCATATCGTTCTCCGGCGTGATGATGCCAGCGTGGAGAGTCTTGAGTTTTCCAAGTTGGCCGGTGCGTGCGAGTTCCACTGCGAGGCGGAAATTATCCACATTGCGGCGCTGGGTGCCTGCTTGGAAAATGCGCTTTTCCTTGAGGATGGTGTCATCGAGTTCCTTGCACTCGCCGATGGTCATGGTGCAGGGTTTTTCAGAATAAACATCCTTTCCGGCGCGGGCTGCGATCATGGATGCCGGGGCATGCCAACGATCACCCGTGGCAATGAGCACTGCATCAATGTCTGTGCGGGCCAGCACTTCGTGCATATCTCGGTAGGCCTTGCAGTCCTCATTGCCGTATTGGCGGTTGGCGGTTTTACGGACGATCTCGCGGCGAGTTTCCTGCACATCTGCCACTGCCACAAACTGCACGTCAGACTGGCTCAAAAATTCTTTGAGAACTTCTCGTCCACGCGGGCCGATGCCGATGGCACCCAGTACGATCTTATTGCTCGGGGCAGTATCTCCATTGCGGCCAAGGACTGATGCAGGAATGATGGCAGGCATGCCAGCGATCCATGCGGCTTGTTTGATGAATGTCCGGCGGCTGGGTGAGTTTGAATTTTTGGTTTCCATGGCGTTGAGGAGTGCTTTCCAAAGAGACTTCCAAAAATATCCAAGACCGCAACATTTAATCGCGGCTTGAAACAAAAAAACCACGCCTCCGGATGCGGAGCCGTGGTTGGAAAAATCCATCAGGGCAATGTTAGATTTTTTTGGGGAGCTTGGTCCATGCACCCTTTTTATCGCGGCTTTTCAGGCAAGTTTCGATGAAGGCGAGGCCCATCCAGCCGTCCTCGACGTTGGCGTATTTGGTGCCATCGCAGGCGAATTTCTTGCCAGCTTTCCATTTCCGCACGTCTGCTTCGAAGCTGCGGTGGAGGCGGGAAAAAGCATCATGAAATCCTTCAGGATGGCCAGCGGGGATGGTGTGCTCGGTGAGGAGATCTGCGGGAGCATTTTTCGGGATGAATCCATCGCCAGCGGAAACTGCGCCGCGCCAGTAGGTGCGGTCTGGCTGATCTGGTAGGCAAATAGTAACTTTTTCCGGCTCTTCTTGGCGCCACGTAAGGCTGCCCTTGGTGCCAGCGATGGTGATGCCGAGATCATTTTTCGAGCCGATGCAAATTTGCGAGGCGCGGACGAGGGCTTTGCCACCATTGCTGAGTTTACAATAGATCGTGAAGTGGTCATCTAGCATGCGGCCTTCCACGAAGGTTTCCATTTGGGCGGACACTTCTGTGACATCAAGGCCAGTGACGTAGCGGAGCTGCATCAAGGCATGGGTGCCGATATCGCCGCCGCAGCCTGAGCCACCGGCGCGCTTGGGATCTACGCGCCAAGCTGCTTGCTGCTGTCCTGAAGCTTCCAATTTCGAGGCCAGCCAACCTTGGATGTAATAGCTATCAACCCAGCGCACATCGCCCAACAACCCGCTGGTGACGATGTATCGGCTGAAGCGGCTCGTCCAATGGCCGAGGTAGGTGTGGGCAACGGAGAACGGCACGCCGAGTTTGCGGGAAGTTTTTACCAGTTCGTTTGCTTCCTTGAGATTGAGGCAAAGTGGTTTCTCGCAAAAGACAGCGATGCCCGCTTTCATCGCCTTCATCGCTGGATCGTAGTGCACGAAGTTCGGCGTCACGATGAGGATGTAGTCCAGCTTTTCTTCCTCGGGCAGCGTGGCATTCGCGGCGATCATCTCATCATAGGAGGCGTAGCCTTTGATCGGGTAAGCCCAGTTTGCAGCTTCCTCGAGGGCGATCTTAGGATCTGGAAAAAGCGCGCCAGCTACCACGCGGCGGGTGCCGTCCATGTGAATGGCTTTTTGGTGAGGATTGACAATGAAGGCGCCTTTGCCGCCGCCGACGAGGCCGATATTGAGTGGTCGATTTGACATACTAGTAGTTTGTTAGGTGGAGAGAATGGGCTTTGGGTGAAAGAAAATTCCCCTGTCAGGACGCTATTCACACGCCGTTTCTTGCCAAGCATGTTTTTGACTTTGAATTCATAAACCCGCAAATTTTGCCTGTTGCCGAATGGGGAGGGGAGTGGCAAGCTTTTGCAATGAAGTTGATGTCGCTAAGCGTCTCCACCATGCTTGCCCTCGCAGCGCATGCGATGGCAGTGGATGAAGTTTTAAAAATTGAGGGTGCGCCAGATCCGGTAGAAGTCGCGGCGGATGCGGCCGGGCCGAATGGCGAGATTCCCAAAGATTTGCTAGACGATGCTCATGTGCGTGAGGAACTCGCCGTGAATGAATTTACCGCACCATCGATTTCTAAATTGTTCGATACCTTGCAATTTTTGATGCCATTGCCCATCGCTGAGGTGGAGCGGAAAATGCCCGCCCGGATGTCTCAAGATAGGGCAGATCTCGCGATCGAGTTGGGGTTTCTCATCGCAGATGGGTTCCTCGTCGTCCAAGCCGAGCAACTTGATAAGGTGGAAACCATGGCGAAAGACCTGACTCGCTACGGCAAGGCGCTGGGAGCGGGCGATCGGGTAAACCGCCATGCAGCAGGGTTGTTAGACAGTGCGAAAAAGGGCGATGTCGCGCAGTTAAAAAAAGAATTAGCGTCCACGCAGAGGGATGTGGAAGACGAATTGGTCACGCTCCGGGATGCAGATTTAGCGCATTTGATTTCGCTCGGCGGCTGGATCCGGGCCTTGGAAGTCTCGACCGTGGCGGTGGACAAACAATTTTCCCCAGAGCGGGCGCGGAAGGTGATGCGGGAGGATATTGCGGATTATTATTCGGATTGTATCACCGGGCTGGAGCCGCGTATTTCGGAACGGCCAAATTATTTAGCGATGCGTGATTTGCTGGCGGGCTTACGCACGGAAATGACGCTTGAGGACGGTAAAGAGCCGACACCCGAATCGATGCGGGAAATCCGTAATATCTCTGCCCAACTCGTGGATCTCGCGCTGCAACGCCAACAATGAGCGACTTGATTAAGCGCAAAGTTGCTGTCTTGGGGTTAGGAATCATCGGCTCTCGTGCCTGCTCCCGGCTGGCCGTTGCGGGTTGGAATGTGCATGCTTGGAATCGCACGTTCAAGGGTCTGGCTAACGAAGTAGCTACGCCACAGGATGCAGTATGCGGAGCTGAGATTGTTTCAATTTACCTCAAGGATTCGCCAGCAGTGAGAGGGGTTTTTGAAAGTATAAAAAGTGTCCTACTGCCCGAGCAGATCCTGCTCAATCATGCGACACTGGATTTTGAAACGACTCAATGGCTCGCGCAGCAGTGTGAAAAAATGGACGTTCGATTTCTGGATGCACCCTTCACTGGTAGCAAGCTGGCATCAGAAAATGGACAATTGGTTTACTACATCGGCGGCGATGCTGTCTTGGCAGCAGAGGTGGATGAATTTCTATCAGCTACCAGCAAAGCACGGCTGTTTTGCGGTGCGGTAGGCAGTGCGACGATCATCAAGCTGGCCACTAATTTAATCTCTGCATGCACCGTGCAAGCGATGGCGGAAGCACTCGCGATCGCCACTCACCACGGAGTTTCCGGGGAATGTCTGGCACTCGCCGTCTCGCAGAATGCATCGAGCTCGACGCTGGCTGGAATGAAATTTACTCATATGTTAGAGGGCGTATACGAGCCACATTTTTCGCTCTCAAACATGCACAAAGACAGCCGCTACATGTTGGCATTGGCAGAGTCAGCGCAGCTAGTGACACCCGCGATCAAGGCGGTATCGGAACGCATGGCAGACCTCTGTGCGCATGGCATGGGTGACTATGATTATGCAGTGCTGGCCAAGCCATATTTGGAAACATGAGTGCGCCGTTTTTTCACATCGATTTCGGATTGCCCACGCTGCTGGAGTTCCGCGGACCAGATGCGATCCGATTCCTCAACGGCCAACTCACTCAGGACGTGCGGCGCTTGGTAGGTGAGGAAATTTCACTTCCTTCCTGCATCACGGATGCCAAAGGCCGTTTGCAATTCCGAGTTTTTCTCACGGCAGTGGCTGATGATGCGATATGGGTGAGTGGTTTAGCAGAATGGCGAGATGATTTACAAGCTCGGCTCACTCGCTACCTGATCGCCGATGATGTCGAAGTGATCGACCATACCGGCGCATTCCGCTGCATCCATTTCACGGGGCGAATTGAGCAAGTCCCGGCAGGTGTGATCGCGCGCAGTGCGAGCCGCTATGGGTTTGCTGGAACGGACTGGTGGATTCCGCAAGATATGGAAATTGATCTCACCGCCATCGCGCCTGCCATGGACTTGCAAGAGCTTGAGGCATGGCGGATCGCGCAGGGAATTCCGGCATGGGGGAGTGAGCTTACCGTGGGCATGCTGCCACCTGAAGCCGGGCTGGAGGAGACAGATATTTCCTATCAAAAGGGGTGTTACATCGGGCAAGAAGTCATTTCCCGAATTAAATCTGCGGGCAAGGTGAACCGGTATTTGAGTAAATTTTCCATCGCGGCAGATGTTCCTGCTGATTGTGGAGTTCTGGTGGATTCCAGTGCGCGAGCATCGGGTGAGATCACCAGCATTTCGCCGAGGGCGGAAGGTGGAATACGACTGGCTTTGGGCTATACCAAGCGCGGTGCTATCGAGTTTTTTCTGCGAGATCGCGCTGGAAATCTATCAGCGGTGACGAGAATTTAGATTTTCATTCTTGCTCTTCTTTGCCCTCACGAGACGCTGACATGAATGGGTATTATTGGTGAATTTCTTGCAGCCTCAGTGGCGAATGTTTCGCCATTGTTCGCGCTGCTCACATTGGTGCTGGTGCTAGCGGTGCTCGTCTCACTGATCCTCGTAAAATTTAAGCAAAGCCTGCTGGTAGGATATCTTCTCAGCGGCGTGTTGATCAGTAACTTTGGTTTGTTGTGGCTCACAGGGATGGACAACAACGATCCGGTGATTACCAACTTCGCAGAGATCGGAGTGGTGCTTCTGATGTTTACGCTGGGTATCGAGTTTTCACTTTCGGAGTTCAAACATCTTTGGCGGACGGCTCTCATCGGCGGTGGATTACAAATGGGAATTACGGCGACTCTCGTAATTCTGCTGGCGAGGTTTTTCGGATTTCCAGTGGCGGATAGCGTCGTGCTCGGAGTGGCCGTAGCGCTCAGCTCCACTGCGGTGGCGATGATGTCCTTTGACGCGATGGGACAACAAAATAACCCTGGCGCAAGGGCTGGCTTGGGCATCGCGTTGTTTCAGGATATTCTCGTGATTCTGTTTTTTCTACTAATGCCTGCCATTTACGGCCAAGGACAGGGCGCGGTGCCGCTGCAAGTCGCGACTGCATTGGGCAAGGGTGGGCTATTTTTGATCGGCGCTTGGGTGCTGGGTCGCTATGGGCTCACGCCGCTACTCCACGCCGTGGCGAAAACTCGCAGCCGCGAGCTTTTCACGCTGACCGTGATCGCCCTGTGCGCCGGTGTCGCCTTCGCCGGTGGCGCATTGAATCTCTCGCTCGCCCTTGGTGCCTTCGCCGCAGGGCTGGTGGTGAGTGATTCCATCTACAGCCACCGGATTTTGTCGGACATCCATCCATTCAAGGATTTGTTTCTCGCGATCTTTTTTATCTCCGTGGGGTTGCTGATTGATCTGAGCGTTTTTGCTACGGATGGAGTGAGAATCGTCTGTGTGAGCTTGGTGATTCTCGTGTTGAAAGGCACGATTGTTTTCCTGGTGCTAAAGTTCATCGGGCTTCCTGGGCGGCCTGCATTACTAGCAGCGGCGAGTCTTGCTAGCACCGGCGAGTTTTCCCTAGTGCTCATCGGTAAGGCGGGTGGATATCGGCCATTCGATCCCGCGACGGAGCAAATTTTATTAGTATGCACCGCGCTGACGATGGCTGTGGTGCCATCGCTGATGAAATTGGCAAGACCCACGGGCAAGTGGCTCGAGATGAAAGGGCTGCTAAAAGTTCATAAAATATCGCCAGCGATCTTGAGGCCCAGCGAGGCGATCAAAACCATCAAGGACCACGCGGTGATTTGCGGTTATGGCCCAGTCGGCCGCTCATTGAATGAGGCATTGAAGCGCTGTGGAGTGGACACCTTGGTGTTAGAGCAAAACTCGGAAACAGTGAGAATGCTAAAAAATCAAGGACAGCCCGTGCTTTTTGCAGATGCCACCCACCCGGAGGCGCTTGATCTGGCAGGAATACAGCGGGCGCGGCTCGTGGCATTCACATTTCCGGCAGTAAGCGCCACCTGCATCGCGGTGCCTCTGGTGCGCGAGCGGAATGCTGGCATTTTTATTTTCGCCCGGGCCAAGTTTCCCGCAGAAGTGCTGCGCCTCAGAGAGCTAGGCGTGCAGGTGATCCACGACGAGCGAGAAAGCGCCGTGGCGATGGTCCGTGCTGCGGTATCGACGTATCAGCGGGCTGATATCGACCCCGAAGAAGTCGTCCTCCAAACGATGGATGGGCCGTGAAATTTGCCATACCACCGCGATTTTTTGTTGAGGTAAATCTGATTCCGTGAGCTAGAACCAACGGCGTGGCTATCCTCTTGGCAATCGAATCCTCTTGTGACGAGACAGCAGTCTCCATCGTCCAAGGGGAAATGGGTGAAGCCACTGTGGTGCTCGCATCGGAAATTTCCTCACAGATCGAACTTCACCGCGCGTATGGCGGTGTAGTTCCCGAGTTGGCTTCGCGCAATCATTCGTTGAGGTTGCGCGAATTGGTGGAAACTGCCCTCGCGACTGCCAAGGTGGCAATGAGCGAAATCGATGCCTTCGCCGCCACCACCGGCCCGGGGCTAGCGTCTTCTCTGCTGATCGGCAGCACAGCCGCTAAGGGCATGGCATGCGCTTGTAGAAAACCGTTTCTCGGAATCAATCACCTCGAAGGGCACTTGCTCTCGCCTTTTCTCGATCAGACAGCCGTCCCTCCTCACGTGGGATTGATCGTTTCGGGTGGCCATACTTTGCTGTTAGAAGTCAAAGCCGCTGGAGTTTACCTAAAACTCGGTGGCACCCGGGATGATGCGGCGGGCGAGGCCTACGACAAGGTAGGGAAAATGTTAGGCCTTGCTTACCCGGGCGGTCCAGAAATCGAAAAGGCTGCGAAAATTGGTGACCCACGAGCCTATGATTTCCCACGCTCCATGCTCCATGAGCCACATCTTGACTTTTCATTTTCTGGGCTGAAAACTGCGGTTCTGTACACACTCCAACGAGAAAAAGGAAGCGGCTCGGTGGCAGATATCGCAGCCTCATTTCAACAAGCTGTGATCGATATCCTCGTTCAGAAAAGCCTGCGTGCCGCCCGGCAAACTGGCCACCGCCGCATCGGCCTTTCAGGCGGTGTGAGTTTGAATCTCGCCCTGCGCACTGCGCTCGATACCGCTTGCCACAATGAAGGGATTTCGCTTTCCGTCGCCTCACCAGAGTTCTGTGCGGACAATGCGGCGATGATCGCTTTCGCAGCCCTACTACGCCATCTCGCGGGTGAGAGTTCCACGCTAGCAGACGACATTCACCCAAATTTACCCTTGGCATGACACCACTTATTTTTGCTCTACTCGGAAGCAACCTATGAAATATCGCACCCTAGTTTTTGATTTTGATGGGACCATCGCCGATACGCTCGGGGAAACTCGGCGGATCTTCAATCAGATCGCACCAGACTACGGAATCCGGCAAGTCGAGGAAGGCGAGCTGGCAAGCTTACGCCACCTTTCGCTCAAAGACTTGCTCACGCATCTAGAAATTTCTAAGCGCCACGTCCCGGCCTTGATCGCACGTGGCACTGGCATGATGCGTAGGAATATCACTGAGCTCGATCTGATCCCAGGCATGGCTGAGGTCCTCATTGAGCTTCGCCGCCACGTCCACAGCTTTGGAATTCTCACGTCCAATGCCACCACAAATGTCGATCTCTTCCTGCGCACCCACAGTCTGCGCGATCAATTTGATTTCATCTCCTCCACCTCCAAACTCACCGGCAAGGCCAAGCATCTTAGAGCCATCCGTAAAACATTTTCCCTCCGCCCCGAGCACATGCTCTACATCGGTGATGAGCTGCGTGATGTGAAAGCCTCGCAAAAAGCCGGCGTACCCATCGCCGCAGTCACTTGGGGATTTAATTCAAAAGAGTCTCTCGCAGCATGCGCACCAGACTATTTATTCGAGACTCCCACGGACTTTCTGCGGCTGCTGGCAGAACATTGAGAAATCCGCTGACTCAAGGTTTTCTCCCGTCGTGGATTGACACCTGCTTTGCGCTCTGGGCAACCTCGGCTCATGCCCGATCCACAATCGCCAGCCGATTCCCAAGAAGCACCCAAACCCACCGAGCTCTCCACTGAGACACCTGCGGCCAAATCTCCAATGCCGCCGGCCACCGCGCTTTTATTTGTCATCGCGGCGTTGATCGGAGTGCTCATCGTCGTGGGCGTGCGCACTGGAATCGTGGGCAATACATCTGGCACGAGCGCGGATCTCACCGCCATGAAGGCAGAACTGGATGCCCGCCGCAACGATCTCAATCGCCAGCGCGTGGCCATGGGACTCACCCCACTAGAAGGAGGCTCGGAGCCGATCACAGAAATCGCAAAGCGCCTGAAAACGGATGCAGACACCCTCGTCGCGCTATCGCAGCGCTTCCAAGAAATGCTTCAGGAAAAAGACACGGAGATCTCCGCGAAAAGCTCCGAACTACTGCGATCCGAGCAGCTCCGCCAAAGTCTCTCGGCAGAAAGTGTCAGGCTGCAAGGTGAACTCCAGCGCGCCCTCGTTAGCGGCTCGAATGCCGAGATGCTCGGGCGTGATATCGCAAACCTCAAGTCCCAGCGAGATGCGCTTGCCTCAGAACTCAGCGCCGTGCGCGAGCAAATGAAAACACTCTCCGCTGGTGTTTCAAATGAAGATTACGCTGCACTTCAGCGCCGCCATGATGAAACGCAGCGGGCTAAAGAGTTTTTTGAAGCACGCGTGAAAGAGCTCGAGGGTGATCTCACCAAGACCAAACTCTTCGCTAATTCAGAAAATGAGCTACTCCCCGCCGCCGTCACGCTTTTCCGTAATCTTCGTGAATTGGAAAACCGCCCTGACTCCGAGCTTACCTCATCCTACAGCAACCTTGGCGTGGAACTTGGTGCCAATGTGCTGCACACATTTAGCTTTGCCACTGGCTCAAGTGGACTCGCACCTGCGGATGAAGATGTCATTCGTGGCCTTGTAAATGATCTTCCAGACGGAGATTTGCTACTCTCCATCGGCTATGCATCGGAGACGGGGAATGTGGATAGCAATCGCATACTTTCTTCGGACAGGGCGACTGCCGTGG
>JAYULG010000298.1:0-9711 GCA_043763755.1 Akkermansiaceae bacterium
CCTCCCGTCTGGGCTGCCTGAACACGTCGCTGATGACGAAGATTTGGCGAGGTTTCTCACTTCATCTAGCCACTATAACGCGACGGCAGCGAGACCCGCTGCTTCATGCCCAATCCGAGAAACAGGGAAACCTCCGTTTTTCGGCATGGTGCAGAACCGCTTGATGAATTGAAAGTCACCGCGCAAGCCGCAGTGGGTGATGATCGCCGCATTCACGGAGCAAGCATCGTGAAGTCCATTGTAGTTCGTGAAGCGATGCTCGAAGTCCGTGCCATAGAACCCCCTCCCCGACACGCGAATATTGTGGGCTGGCCATGGTCCCAAGACGATCCCGATTTCTGCAAGGCTCAGCAAAAACAGATCGCTGCATTGATCGCACAAAAAGCAAGTCCACCTCTGCGATTTTGAAAGATTAAGCCACCCTCGCCCGCCCCATCGTTGCCGAGATCCAAGTCGTGCGAGAATCGATAGAATGTGCTGCAGGTTGCCTTCGCAATGAACTGCATCCCCGTAAAATAGCACCTACGCGATGCGGAGTGGGTGTGTGAGCGAAACCATCTTTTCGTGTCTCGTAGTCACAAACGCAGAGCAATCTTAAGAAACGGCGCGGTGCGGGAGGTTTTGGATTTGGCGATTTTTTCCGGCGGGCCTTGGGCGATTATTTGGCCGCCGGCATCGCCGGCTTCGGGGCCGATGTCTAGGATCCAGTCTGCCTCGGCGGCGACGGTCATGTGGTGCTCGATGACGACGACGGTGTGGCCTTCATCGACGAGGCGGTGGAGGACATCAATGAGGCGTTGCACGTCTTCTAGGTGGAGGCCGACGGTGGGTTCCTCTATGAGGTAGAGGTTTCGCTGGCTAAGGGCGGCGTTGTTGAGGGTGGCTTTCATGCCGCGGCCTTTGGTGAGTTCTGAGACGAGCTTGATGCGTTGGGCCTCGCCACCGGAGAGGGTGGGGCTGGCTTGGCCGAGCTGGAGGTAGCCGAGGCCG
The DNA here is from genome assembly GCA_043763755.1 of Akkermansiaceae bacterium. Lineage (GTDB taxonomy): Bacteria > Verrucomicrobiota > Verrucomicrobiia > Verrucomicrobiales > Akkermansiaceae > Luteolibacter. Next base: position 991 of record JAYULG010000298.1, read on the forward strand.
GTGTCTGCCATGAGCTTGAGCGGGTGGGAGATGCGGGGCTGGGATTCGAAAAAGGCAGCGGCTTCATCGATGGTCATGGCGAGGACTTGGCCGATGTTTTTCTGGCGGAAGGTGACCTCCAAAGTGGCGGGGTTGTAACGGTGGCCGTTGCAGCCTTCGCAATGGACCCAAGTGCTGGGGAGGAAATCCATTTCGATTTTCACACGGCCATTGCCTTTGCACTCGGGGCAGCGCCCGCCATCGGTATTGAAGGAAAAGCGCGAGGCATCGAAGCCACGGATGCGGGCATCTGGGAGCTGGGCGTAGAGGGCGCGGATGTGATCGAAGACTTTGACGTAAGTGGCGGGGCAGGAACGGGAGGTCTTACCGATGGGCGATTGATCGACCTCGAAGCAGGCTTTGATGGATTTTTCGCCGCTGGTTTTGCCGAAGGGGAGGTTGGATTTCTTGACGCGGGTGGTCTTGGCAATGTTGTGGAAAAGCGCGGCGATGCAGGAGTGCATGAGCGAGGATTTCCCGGAGCCGGAAATTCCCGTCAGCACGGTGAGGCGGCCGATGGGGATGGCGACATCGATTTGTTTGAGGTTATTCGCGTGGCAATCTGCGAGAGTGATGTGGGGGTGGGATTTGGGAACGGGGCGGCGGTGGCCGCGGATGGGGTGATGGATGGTGGCGGTAAGGGCGCGGTAGGTGGGAGATTGGGGATTGGAGATTTGAGATTTGGAAGAGGAGAGAAGCGGTGGTTTGCCTTGATAGACGATTTCGCCGCCGAGGCGGCCGGCGCCGGGGCCGAGATCGATGAGGTGGTCTGCGGCGGCGATGGTGTCTTCGTCATGCTCAACGATGATGAGCGAGTTCCCTTGATCGCGGAGGGCGATGAGGGTTTTGAGGAGGGCTGCATTGTCGCGCGGGTGGAGGCCGATGGTGGGTTCATCGAGCACGTAGAGTACGCCACGGAGGTTTGATCCGAGCTGGGCGGCGAGGCGGATGCGTTGGGATTCGCCGCCGGAGAGGGTATTGCCAGAGCGGTCTAGCTGGAGGTAGCCGAGGCCTACTTCTTGGAGGAAGGAAAGGCGCTGGCGAATCTCGGGGAGGATATCGCGGGCGATGAGGGTGGCGCGTGGATCGGCGAAGGTGAGGTTTTGGAAATGGGTGGCGGCGGAGTTGATGGAGAGGTGGCCGAGGTGGGAGATGGGGGTGGAAGATGTTGTTAGTTTGAAGTTTTCAGGTTTCGGGAAAGAGGAAGAAACAGGCGGGACGCTTATTTTACGAGACAGGCTGGAAGCCTGTCCTACAAGCCTAACGGCGGAGGCGGTGGGATTGAGGCGGGAGCCTTGGCAGGTGGGGCACTGGGTGAGCTCGATGGAGTCCATGCGGTCGATGGCGCGGTCTGCATCCATTTCCGCCTCGAGCACGGATTCGAAGCGGGCGGTATCAAGGTATTGGCGGCGCTTGGGGACGCGGCCGTGGCCACGGCATTCTGGGCACCAGCCGTGGGGGGAATTGAAGGAGAAAAGGCGTGGGTCTAGCTCTTCGAAGGATTGATTGCAGCAGGGGCAACTGGAATGGGTGGAGAGCAGGGTAAATTTTTTGTCTGCGGTAAAGAGCTTGATGAGGCCTTTGCCGATGGTGAGGGCTTGCTCAATTGAAGCTTGAAGCGTGGCGATTGAAGATTTGGAGAGCTCTGCGACGGCGACATCGATATCGTGTTCTTTGAAGCGCTCGAGGGGGGTGAAGGTGGCGGTGTCTTTGAATTGTTTATCGACGAGGAGGCGGTTGAAACCCTGCTTGAGCGCCCATGCGGCGATCTCGGTATGGTAGCCTTTTTTGCCACGAATGAGCGGGGCGAGGAGGGTGATGGGGCCTTTTTTCAGCTCGGCGCGGATGGTGTTTTCAATGGCGGCGAGCGATTGTTTTTCAACAGGAACTTGGCAGTCTGGACAGTAGATTGTGCCGAGCTTGGAGTAAAGTAGGCGGATGAAATTCCAGAGCTCAGTGACGGTGGCAACGGTGGATTTTCCGCCACCTTGGGAGACGCGCTGCTCGATGGCGACGGTGGGCGGGAGGCCTTGGAGTTGATCGATCTCGGGTTTTTCTAGCTGCTCGGCGAATTGGCGGGCGTAGGCGGACATGGAGTCCAGAAAACGGCGCTGGCCCTCGGCGAAGAGGATATCGAAGGCGAGGGTGGATTTTCCAGAGCCGGAGAGGCCGGAGATGACGACGAGCTTGTCTCGTGGGATATCGACGGAGATGTTTTTGAGGTTATGGTGGCGGGCACCTTTTAAAGAGATTGTGTTAGAGGAAGAGATTGGGGATTTGGGATTGGGGATTGGGGGTAAAGAAATGGAGGAAGCGAGGACCTGCCTGAGGAAGTGGGCAGTGGGGCTGTCTAGCAGGGCGACTTTTTCGGGCGGGCCTTGGCCGACGAGCTGGCCGCCGTGCTGGCCGGCTTCGGGGCCGAGGTCTAGGATCCAATCAGCGGATTTGATGACATCGAGATTGTGCTCGATGATGAGAAGCGAGTGGCCGGCATCGACGAGTTTTTGGAAAACGGTTAGGAGGTTCTCGATATCGGTGAAATGGAGGCCGGTGGTGGGCTCGTCTAGGATGAGGAGTTTACGATTGGTGATTGAAGATTGGAGATTGGAAGAAAGGAGTTGGCAGAGTTTTAGGCGCTGTGCTTCCCCGCCGGAGAGGGTGTTGAGGGGTTGGCCGAGCTTGAGGTAGCCGAGGCCTACTTCGACAAGCGGGGCGAGGAGTTTGATGATTTGCGTGTGGCGTTTTGCAAATGCAGGCGAGATGCCCTCGCTCGCTGAGTAGAATGCGATGGCCTCCACGACGGTGAGATCGAGCACATCGAAAATGGATTTCCCAAGGTAATGAAAATCGAGGGTGGAGGATTTGTAGCGCTTGCCATTGCAATCCGGACAGGTGACGTAGAGGTCTGAGAGAAACTGCATTTCCACTTTCTCGAAGCCATTGCCAGCACAGCGGTCGCAGCGGCCGTCGCCAGAATTGAAGGAGAAAAATCCTGTCGTTAGATCGCGGGCTTTCGCTTCTGGGGTGCAGGCGAAAAGTTGGCGGATGGGATCGAAGGCACCGAGGAAAACGGCAGGAGTGGAGCGCGGGGTGCGGGCGACGGCAGTTTGATCGACTAGCTCTACGCCACTGAGGTAGTGCGAGCCTTTTAGCTCCTTGATGGGTGCGGCATCGCCCTCAGCGAGTTGGTCAAGCTTGCGGGCGAGATTGAGGTAAAGCACATCATGGGAGAGGGTGGATTTTCCGGAACCAGAGACACCTGTTAGACAGACGAATAGGCCGAGTGGAATCTCGAAATCGAGCTTTTTGAGGTTATGGCAGGTGGCTCCTTTGATGGAGAGGAGTTGCTTGGTATCAGGCTTGCGGCGCTTGGTGGGAACGGCGATGGATTTTTCCCCCGTGAGCCATGGGAGAGTGCCGATTTGAGACTTGGTATTGGGAGGCCCCTGATAAATGAGGCTGCCGCCGAAGGTGCCAGCACCCGGGCCGATGTCCACTAGGTGATCCGCAGCGAGCATAACAGTCTGCTCGTGCTCGACGACGACGAGCGTGTTCCCCTTATCCCGCAAGCCGTGCATGATGCCAACGAGCCGATCAATATCGCGCGGGTGGAGGCCGACGGTGGGCTCATCTAGCACAAACAAAGTGCCGGTGAGTGCGGCTCCGAGGCAGGTGGTAAGATTCACGCGCTCCACTTCGCCACCCGAGAGCGTGCGTGTCTGGCGATCAAGCGTGAGGTAGCCGAGGCCCACTTCAGAGAGGTAGTGGAGGCGGGAAGAAATCTCAGTGAGGACTAACTCAAGGGTGGGATCAGAAGGGCGATTCGAGATTTGGGATTTGAGATTTGAAAACCACGGGACGAGATCGGAAATAGGGAGCGACCAGATGTCTGGGAGAGTTTTCCCTTCGATTTTAAAGCAGAGTGACTCGGGCTGGAGGCGCTTCCCGCGGCAAGCGCCGCAAGTGGTATAAGAGCGGTAGCGGCTGAGGAAAACACGCACGTGCATCTTGTAGGCCTTCGTTTCCATCCAATCGAAAAAGCCTTTGACGCCATACCAATCGCCAGAAATCCACAGTTCTTCGAGGGCTTCCGGGGAGAGATTTTCTGAGTTACGGTCTCCGTAGTAGATCCAGTCTTGTTCGTCTTGGGAGAGATCTTCCCATGGGGTTTTGGTATCGATATCACGCTCTTTGCAATTGCGGATGAGGTCCCGCTGGCATTCATCGCCACGCTCACCGAGGAAGGGTTTGATGGCACCTTGGGCGATGGAGAGTGTGGGATCTGGGATGGCTTTTGTGAGATCGATGCCGATGACGCGTCCGAAGCCTTTGCACTTGGGGCAGGCACCAAGTGGGGAGTTAAATGAAAAGAGGGCCGGAGTGGGCTGGCGGAGGGTGAAGCCCGTTTTGGGATTCGTCCAACTGGTGGAAAAGCTCCGTGAAAGCGATTCTGAGAGTGCCGCGCCTTGAACGGTGGCACTGCCCTTGCCGAGGGTGAAGGCAGCTTCGAGCGCTTCGAGAAGGCGGGGGGTATTCGCTTTTGAAAGGGTGAGGCGGTCTTGGATGATGGAGATTTTGGATTTCAGAGCTGCGGTGCCTGATGGAAGTGCCTCATCCGTGCGGAGGATTTTCCCATCGTGGAAGATGCGGAGGTAGCCTTGGGAATTCAGGAATGGCAGGAGCTCGGTGGCATCTGCGCCAGCCGGGATAGCGATGGGGAAGGTTACGAGAACGGGCACTCCAGAGAGATGGTCGAGTGCCCAGCGGGTGGCGGATTCTGGAGAATCTGGCTGGATGGACTCGCCAGTGTGGGGATCATACCCGGTAGCGAGGCGGGCAAAGAGGAGCTTGAGGTAATCGTTGATTTCCGTGAGGGTGCCGACGGTGGAGCGGGTGGTGCGGACGTGGTTTTTCTGCTCAATGGCAATGGCGGGTGGGATGCCTTCGATGTGATCGACAGCAGGCTTATCCATCCGATCAAAAAACTGCCGGACGTAGGGCGAAAATGTCTCCACATAGCGGCGTTGGCCCTCGGCGTAAAGAGTATGAAAGGCGAGCGAGGATTTGCCAGAGCCGGAAGGACCGGTGACGACGGTGAGCTTCCCAAGTGGGATTTCGAGATCAAATCCTTGAAGATTGTGCTGCCTGCAGCCGCGAAGGACGATGGCTGGTGGGGCGGGTGACGGGGTGGACTTCTTGCGGACGCTGGACACGCGCCAGCCTACTTGGAAAAGCAGCCCACGCCAGAACAAGTATGGTCTGAGGATGGGGAAAATCCCATGGCGTCACTCGTCAGGCGGCAGCACAAATCCGCCGCCGCTGCTTCTCTCTGGAGGAGTGACGAATCCCTCATCCTCTTCTGGCTCGCCATCTTCTTCACTCGCAATTGCGGGGACTGGCGGGGCGATGCCCAGCATGAGACTTGAAAAATAGTCGGCATTGGCGCGGGTGAGTTTGATTTCATCCTCGAGGAGCTTGACGGCTGAGGCATCGTTTTCTGCTTGGGATCGCTCAATTTGCTTCTGGATTCCGACGACGTAGGTGGCGGCCTGCGAGGCCATGATTTTTTTGAAAGCGTTATCGAGGGATGTTTGCTTGCCCAAATAGGTGGGTGCCAGCTCCTCGATATCGGGAAATTCGCCGAACGTATCCGCGAGATCTGTGGGTAAACGATTTCCACCTTCCTTGAGGGTGAGGAGGCTCGCTTCGACTGACTTTTTCTGATCTGCACCGCCAACGCCGAGATTGCGGACAGAGCGCCTAAGCTCTGCCTCGAATGCGCCGCGGTTATTCAAAAGTGCGTTTTGATATTGGGTGATCTGTGATTTCGCCCGATCTTGCATGATCATGCGGGCCTTTCGATAGAACTCATCAATGTCCAACTTCGGAGGTGTCAAATTTTCTACGGCAGGAGCGGGAGTGCTGGATTTTACGGACGGTGGAGGAGTCGCCGCAGCTAGCTCATCCAAGGAAGGCGCTGGCACGGCGACGGCCGCGGGCAGGGGAAGCGGCGCGGGCGCAGGTTTCACTACGCTGGGGGCCACGGGGGTGGAAGGCTTCAAGAAGGAAAAGCCCACGTTTTTATGATAATAGTAAAGCCCGCCAGCGATTGCCGCGAGGATGAGCAGCAAGGTGAACGATGGGCCGGATGAGCTTTTCCCTTGGACGAGGCGCTTCGCTTTGATGGGTGCGGCCACCCGAGGAATACTTTTCCCAGGCACGCCGCTGGTGGGCAGAGGCGCATGCTTCGGCCTTGATGCGGTGATCGCGAGTAGGTCCTTAGCCATTTCCGCAGCGCTTGCATAACGAGTGGTTGGAGCGGGGCTGGTGGCTTTTCTGACGATTGAATCGAAGCGCGGATCACAGCGGGAAATCGCCGAGGGCGGGCGAGGATCAGCAGCAGGCAGCTTACCCGTGAGGAGCTCGTGGAGCAGCACTCCCACGGAAAAAATATCTGCCCGATAGTCCACCGTGTGCGGGGCATCGACCACCTCGGGAGCAGTGTAATGGGGAGTTCCAAAAATTTCCTCACCTTCTTGGATTTTCCGCTCGATGGGACGGGCGAGGCCGAAATCACCGATTTTTGGCTGGGCATTTAGATCTAACAGAATATTCGATGGCTTGATATCACGATGGATGATGCCGTTCTCGTGGGCGTGCGCGAGGCCATCACAGATCGAGGAAACGATGCGCACCACCTCAGCGGGATCGATGGCTTGGCCGTGAGCGGAGTGATAAATCGACTGTCCTGGGACGAACTCCATGATGATGAAGAGCATTTCATCCACTTCTCCGAAATCATAGACACCGATGAGGTTTGGATGGTTCAGCCGTGCCATCGCCTTCGCCTCTGCTTGGAAGCCTTCGCAAAATGCCACATCTTTGCTCAATTCCTTTGGCAGGATTTTCAACGCCACCGTGCGATCTAGCGAAACTTGTATCGCCCGATACACCGCTCCCATGCCACCCGCCGCGATCAGGCCCTCGATTTCATACCCGGGGAAAAGCTCGTTTAACTCCGCCGCATCTGGCGCGACGAACGGCATATCTTCTGGGATTTCAATCATGCATTTAGGAGGTTTACAGGAAACGAATGGCAAATACTAAAACGATCAGAAACATCAAGGGATATGATTTTAGATTGTGTGACGTTTTGGGTTCATTCACCCCAGTGGCCAGTGATAGACCACCCACTCGGGGATTTTGATCGCAGAATTATAGAGCATGTGGAGTGCCACGACCGTGAGTAGCGACCGTCCAGAGGCATATAAAATCACACAAGTGAAGCCAAACACCCACACACTCACAAGGCCATAGCCATCATAAAAGTGGAGAATCGAAAATATCACCGAGGAGGCCAATGCCGCTGGCACCAGCCCTATGCGATTCCAGAAAGTGCGGAAAAGTATCCCGCGGTAGAGCGTCTCTTCCGCCACCGGAGCCAGAATACACGCTGAAATGACCGAGTAGGCGAGACCCCACCACCCCGCATCACCGAGGCTGAGGCCGCCACTGGGATCTGTGACACTCGCCGTCTTAAACAGAATTCGCAGCCCCTGATCCAGAATCATCAACAGCGAAAACGCGCCAAATACCGCGCGGAAATCAGGCGGCTGCGCCATTCCAGTGACGCGTATTGCATGCGTGGTGCGACGGAAAAGCAATGCTAGCGCGATCACGATTGGCACCATCCTCACCGCCATATCTGCTAAAATCCAAAGCCAACCCGGCATCTCAGCCACCGCGCGGACGATGATTTCTAAGATCAAACTGAAGCCGATAGAGGCAAGAGTAGCGACGAGGAAAACAATGAAACCCAGCGAAAATGGCCACGCCGCGCCGTAGCCCTTCCACTTCACTTTCTGTGCATTCCCTAGATGCCAGAACACCCGCGGTAGAAAAAACAAGCCTACCAAGCCGAGCAGCCAAACGGCTGACCGCGCCATCACGGTGCGCAGCCGGAGCTTAAGGCTGTCCTCGCCATATGACTGCCGCCAGACGGTCTGCGGTTGCGCGTGTTTCTCCCAATCATCTACGATCTTCGCCTGCCACCAAGTGCCGCCGTGGTTCGCTAGTTGTTTGGAAACCTCCTCGAAATTTGAGATCGTTCGTCCCTTGAGCATCTCGCCGAGCGTCGCGGAAACGGGCTGGCTTTGCTGCACCGCCTTGACCACGGCGAAGGCTTCTAGCCCACGCAAAGTCATCGCCTTTTCATTGGCCAATTCTTGAAACACCGCCAGTGCCCTAGCCCGCGCCGCCTCTGGAGTCTCCACCGCAGCGAGCTTGCGAAGCCATGTGGGATCGCGCTCCATCACATCTGCTAGGCGCAAATCCCGATCCATCTTCAACATCGCGACTGCTTCCGTGCCCGGCGCATAACCCGCAGGTTTCGCGAAATAATGATCCCACAGCCAGACTCCGAGGATAAATATCAGCAGTGCGATCAACGGCTCAGGATACTCGCGCCGCAAGGTAGCGCGGTAAGGATTTCCTTCGTAAGTCACTGCTGAATTTGGTTTTCCAATGGACGGTGACACTCTAGCAAAATTGCCAAGAAGGCAAGGCCGTCCTGATATTACGAGAAAATTTATCAATAATGCTGAACGCTGAGATATTTCAATTGGCGGCTTCCCTCTGCCATCGCACCCTTGCCTGCTGCCATGTCAGATCCCACCGCGCCAG
>JAYULG010000299.1:0-9702 GCA_043763755.1 Akkermansiaceae bacterium
TTTGACGATATCCTCAACGTTTTCGGTGCGGCCTTCGGCGAGTTCGGAAACGTGGACGAGTCCATCTTTACCAGGGAGCACTTCCATGAAGGCGCCGAATTGGGTGATGGAAACAACCTTGCCGGTGTAAACCTTGCCCACTTCGATTTCTTGGAACATGCGGTCGATCATCGCTTTGGCGCGATCGAGGCCTTCTTGCTTGGAAGCGTAGATGTGCACGGTGCCGGACTCGGCCTAGATGCCCTTGCTCCTCAAAAGACACCAAAAATCCGGGAATTGTTCCGATCTTTAGAATTACCAACTCTGCCATAAATTAAACTTTCCTTGAATTGTTTTTCTTTTGATCTAAAGCTTTCTGTCGTTGCTGGGTTGCGAAGAACCTTTGTCGTTGACACAAATACCCTTCCCAAAGCTTCCCTAGCGGCGCAGTAAATACCATTCCATGAACTACTCCACGCAACAATTGACGGCTTCGCTCCAGCGGATCGCTCGTGTGGAACGCGATGCGAATCCGGAATCCGACAAAGAAACGTCGCCTCCCACGTTCTGCACCAGCCAGGTGAAAATCCCGGCGGGAGCGGATTCCTTCCTTGAGGAACGACGTGAGTTTCAGGAGAAGACCCGAATGGTGAGTATTGGGACTTATTGATCCAAACTGCCATGGTGGGATTCAGGAGCGCCAAAGGTAGCGGTTTGGAGTGGCTACCTACCGGAATCCAAACCGGGTTCTCAAACTTTCGCTTCATCGATGAGAGATTCCACTCCTCGCCTGTTCTTCGTCGGCTTTTTTCACTGGCGCGGAAACTTGGTTACGAGTCGCTGATCATTGAGGAAATTGACGAGGCTGAGTCCGGACTTTTTGGGGAAGAAAACGCGGCCCTAGCGATCCGGGAGCCACGCTTTCAGAAATCCAGGGTCTTCCGATTGCTGTTTCTGAAATGCCCTCCCGATTCCGTCTTGAAATCGGACGATCTGCTGGGATACGCGGTCTTCAAGGAAGATTACTTTCGTTCCGAAACCGGTCCTCGGTTTCACGTTTACGAGGCAGTCATGACGCCGTGCCGACAAGCTTCGGTGAATAATTTCATCCACTGCGCCCGGTCCTATGATGTAGCGCCTGCCCTCGGAACGCTCTCTACGAAAGGCGTCCTCTATGCCCAGCAAAATGATCTCACTTTCGTTTGCGCCCACGTCGCCCTGCGGACGGCGCTGGCATCCGTCCTGCCGGAAGCCGATATTTCCTACGCACGCATCAACGAGTTGATCGGGGTGGATCACACGATTCGGAGAGTTGGCAATGGGGTGGGTCTCAGCCCCGATGACATGGAGGCCGTCGCAAAAGGCTGCGCGGTTCCTCACAAAAAGATCATTCACGAACCCGGGATTGCCGGATTGGCGCTGCCTGGGGATTTTCAACGCGATCTCTATGGCTTCATTGAATCGGGGCAGCCCGCGCTTCTGGGCTTTGAGTTCGATGGCAGCCCCAGCAGGCATATCATTCCCGTGATCGGCCACACCTTCAACGAGGATACCTGGGTCGCGGAGTCTGCCAGGTCTTACTTCGATGGCGGTCTGAAGTATTTTCCGAGTGAAAACTGGCTGAGCACCTATGTGGTGCATGACGACAATTTCGGCCCCTACTATTGTCTGCCAAGGCACTACCTGAAGAAGGAGAATTTCCGGATCGTTCTCGGCCTGCAACGCCACGACACCGTCATTCAGGCGGTGGATGCGGAGGCCGTCGCATTGGTTTACCTCAATGCGATTGCCCGTCTCCTCACCACACCTGACGGCGGTTGGCTTGAACGATTCAAGGCCTTCGCCGATGCGGACCTCCTGGTTCTGCGGACGCTCTTAATCCATCGCGACGAATATCTGGAGCATCTATCCGCCTGTGACTGCTGGAGCGGGGCGGAGACCGGTGCCGATGCGATTGAGAAAGCCCGCCTGATTCTTCCCGAGTGGTTGTGGATGGTGGAAGCAAGCGCCCCGGAACTCTTTCCCGCCACCCGGCGGAAATTCGGGGAGGTGCTTATCCGGGCGGATCTGGCGGTTCCAAAGCCGATGGATTTCAGTCTGTTGCTGGGGCTTCGCTTGCCGGGGCAATTTCTGCACATCGAAGGTCAAACGCTTCAACGCATCGATACCGGGACTTCTGCTCATGTGGTGCTTTTCCAGTTTTCTTCGGTTTATTGTGGCTGAGTGGGAATGGGTGCTTTTGCGGTGTTCCGTCCACGTCATATTGCCCCTGGAGTTTTCCCTGCGTTACGCGCACGTGCCTGAAGAGTTAATTTGAGATCATCTGGTAATTCAACATGCGGCGGAGCAATGAATACTTCCCCCCCTTCTAAAGACGTCTTGTGCGCTGAGTACCGAAGTCGAAACGCCGAGATGTTCATTGATTGGTAAATCTCGCGAATTCTAGGGACGTCATCGTACGTCATGACCCAAGGAAACTGCTTTGCACGGGTAATCAGCCGGGCAAATGAGGCGTGGTCCTGATCCGCGTAATGATTGAGATATAGCGCCTTACCCTGAACGTAGTAAGGTGGATCTGCATAAACGAAAAACTGTTCACTGCGTGCGGCAACCTTGAGGCTGCGGATAAGATCCGACGCGTCTTCACATGAGACAGAGATTCTATCACCATAGCTGGCCAACTCGTCAATTCGTTCCGCAAGTCCTTCGCGATTGAACCGTGCATCTATTTTCCACTTCCCGGTTTGAGCTATTCCTCCGATCGGTCCCGCTTTTACGATAATGCCTGAACGGTTACAACGATTAAGATAGAACGCTGCAAACCCAAGGTCGAACTCACTACGCCGAACAGGGTTGCGGTAAATATCGCGTTGTCGTTCCCATTCTGGGATTGTCAATTCGATGTTCATGACACGCTCTACGAACTTGGATGTCCGCTGCATTATAGACTTCCAGAAACAGTATACCGCCCGGTCGCGATCATTGATGATGATGCGGTCAACATGACCTTCAGTCAGAAGTTTGACACCTGCACCGGCACCGCCTGCAAAAGGCTCAACATATGTACAACCTTGAACACGATTTTTGTAGATCGTAGCTCGTAGCACCTCGAAGAGGGAGATCTTCCCTCCCGGATATCGAAGCGGACTAGGATTCTTCATCAGTTAGGGCTTGCGCAGGGCTTTTCTGAGGATCGGTAATACCACGTTTCTCAATTGAATAACATTTTGTTCAGTAGCCGTCCAGTGAGTGCTATGGATCACCAAATGAAGCGAGTCATAGGACAGTGGCCCGTTGGACACCAAGCTTGCAATTGTTCGCTTTTCCATTCCATCCAGACCGATATCGAAATCCTTGGCTAGTTTAGCTTCTTCCAAAAGCTTTGCAGTACTGATTCTGTCGCGTCCGGTCTTGAATTTAGCCTCAATGGATTTGACGCATTTGCGCTCGTCCATAGCGTTCTGAAGTGCAATCTCCAACGTGCATCTCAGAAAAGCTGCGCATGCGTTTGGCACATCCTTTACAATGAGGTCTTTGCCCTCTTTGACTAGTGTGAGAAGTTTGGCGTGAGCAATTTCGCAAATTAGATCCTGCGGAAACAGACGATTTGAAATAGAAGCTGAGCGAGCTTTTGGCTTTGGCGATACTGCCGCTGTAGCTGCCGTTCCTATAGCTCCAGTTGCGGAATTGCCTCGCGTGGATTGACTTATTGCTACAGCTTTTTCCATGGCTTTTACCCCAGTCTTCTTGGATTTTGTGGGAGAGAATTTTAGGCCAGTCACGTAAGCGACTTGTTCTTTCTCGGAGTTCAGAGTGCGAGTGTCCTGCTCGCCATTGGCTATATCATTCAGGATCGTCGCCAGAATGGGGAGAATTTCATTTGCTGGTGGTGCTAGGAGGCCCTGCTCAGTGATTTCAAAACCAAGCAACGCTCCTGATTTCTTTGGTTCAACTAGCCGCTCAAACAGCGTTGATGTGGGAAATTCACTTGGGTCATCAACCAATGCTCGTGCAGCACTTGTCAACGGGGCGAGCAAACACATCCGATAGAGATCAATAAGCGCCTGAGCATGGAGCACTACTTTGCGTTCGATACCGTGATCACGGGCAATCTCATCGACCGATACGCCCTCTTGGAGCTTCCCTGCGATGAAAGCAGCCTGCTGGATAGGCTTCCATCCTATCATGTAAACCGCACCAGCATGTTTGGCATACATCGCCACCTCCGCATCGAATCGAGTTGGCACGATGTCGATAGCAATCTTTTTGGGCAAGCTTGCCTTCTCCGCAAGTTTCTGGAAGGTCTTACGCCTTCCGACAGGTGCTAAATCAGGATTGGAGAGAACTTTGAGAGCGCATAAGCGGCGGTTCCCTTCATAGACAACGTTTTTTCTACCATCTTTAAATACGATGAGCCGCTCATTTCTGAGGTATCCTTTTTCACTGATCGATTTAGCGATTACCTCAATCTTACCGCGTTCGCAAAGCTCATGGATAATCTCCCTCTCACTCGATTTTTCGGCGAGACCTGGGAAACGAGGGTTTGCGGGGTGAAACATCAATGAGTTCAGGCTCACAAACGCATCTTTCCATTTTTCCGAGTCAACTAGAGGCATGGTTTGCGATTCTTTTTTGGAATTCAGAAGTTCAAATCTGAGAGAGACTCAGCAAATTTGGCTGTATGGGCAAGAAGTTCTTAAAAGGCCTTAAAAAACCGGCGGCCCTTGTGGGGACGCCGGTTTGATTTGGATGGATGATGATGTAGCGACAGGAATGTCGCGACTCCTTATTCCGCAGCGACGGGCTGCTGGGCGTCGTGCTCGGCGGCTTTTTGGTCGCGGAGCCAGGCGCGGCGGGACATTTTCACGCGGCCTTTTTCGTCGACTCCGAGGCACTTGGCGGTGATGACGTCGCCTTTTTTGACGATGTCTTCCACGTTTTCGGTGCGGCCTTCGGCCAACTCGGAGACGTGGACGAGTCCGTCCTTGCCAGGGAGCACTTCCATGAAGGCGCCGAACTGGGTGATGGAAACAACCTTGCCGGTGTAAACCTTGCCCACTTCGATTTCCTGGAACATGCGGTCGATCATTGCCTTGGCGCGATCGAGGCCTTCTTGCTTGGAAGCGTAGATGTGCACGGTGCCGTCGTCCTCGATGTTGATCTCGGCGCCGGACTCGGCCTGGATGCCCTTGATGTTTTTGCCGCCTGGCCCGATAAGCTCGCCGATGCGATCTGCTGGGATTTTCACGGATACGATGCGTGGAGCATGTGGGCTGAGCGGCTTAGGCTCAATGATGGACTCGGCCATTTTCTCAAGGATGGCGGTGCGGCCGGCCTTGGCGATGTGGATGGCTTCTTCCAGCATCGCGAGCGGGAGGCCGGCGAGCTTGAGGTCGAGCTGATAGCCCGTGACACCTTCGCTGGTGCCGCAGAGCTTGAAGTCCATATCTCCGTAGAAATCTTCAGATCCGATGATGTCTAGCAGCATCTTGTAGGACTTCATCGAGTCGTCAGGGTTATTTTCCGTGACGAGGCCGACGGAAATACCGCCGACCGGGCGGATGAGTGGGACACCGGCGTCGAGCAGTGCCATGACGCCTGCACAAACGGAGGCCATGGAGGTAGAGCCGTTAGATTCCATGACTTCCGAGGAAACACGGATGGCGTAGGGGAAGACGGATTCGTCTGGGATGACAGGCTCGATGGAGCGCTCGGCGAGTGAGCCGTGGCCAATTTCACGGCGGTTGATGCCGCCCATGCGCCCGCATTCTCCGACGGAGAAGGGAGGGAAATTGTAGTGGAGGATGAAGCGTTTTTCATCTTCGCCACCGGCGTAGTTGTCGAAATGTTGTTTTTCGTCAGCAGGAGCCAACGTGGTGATGGCGAGGGCCTGAGTTTCTCCGCGGGAGAAAATGGCAGAACCGTGCACGCGTGGCAGCGTGCCGACTTCTCCGTAGAGCGTGCGGAGATCGCCGATTGCGCGGCCGTCGGCGCGGACGCCCTTTTCCATGATGGAAATGCGGAATGCTTTTTTCTGAAGGTATTCGAAAGCTTGCTCGACGTCGAAGTCAGTGGCTTCCGGAGCGCGGGACTTGATGGCCTTTTCCACTTCATCGCGAAGGGCACCGACTTTTTTGGAACGCTCAGTTTTCGAAGGTGCGTAAATTGCAGCTTCGATGCGGTCGCCAGCGATTTCGTAGGCGATCTCGAGCAAGTTATCCTTGGCGACGGTGAGTTCGTAGGTTCGCTTTTCTTTACCGGCGAGTTTCGCGAGTTCTTCTTGGGCGGCGACGAGTTTGGCGACGGCTTCTTGGGCGAAATGGAGCGCTTTGATGAATTCGTCTTCCGGGATTTCGTCGGCTTGGCCTTCGATCATAATGACGTTGGTCTTGTCGCCGACGTAGATGAGGTCGAGGTCGCTGTCAGCGCGCTCGTCGTGAGTCGGGTTGATGAGGAATTTCCCATCGACGCGCCCGACACGCACGGCACCGATTGGGCCAGCGAACGGGATATCGGAAATGCAGAGGGCTGCGGAGGCACCGTTCATCGCGAGGATGTCCGAGTCATTCACGCCATCGGCGCTGAGGAGGATGGCGACGATTTGGGTTTCGTAGAGGTAACCCTTCGGGAACAACGGACGCAGTGGGCGGTCCGTCATGCGGCAGGTGAGGATTTCCTTTTCGGTCGGGCGGCCTTCGCGTTTGAAGTAGCCGCCGGGGAAAACGCCGGCAGCGGTGGCTTTTTCCTTATATTCCACGGAAAGTGGGAACCAAGTCTGGCCGGGCTTCACCTTGGTGGAGGAAACGGCGGTGACGAGGATGATGGTATCGCCGCAGCGGACGGTGACGGCGCCATCGGCGAGTTTGGCAATTTTGCCGGTTTCGAACGTCATCGGGTTTGTTCCGACATCGGCCGTGAGTGTATGGATATTCATAATCAGTGTTTGTTTTCTTTTTTCAGTGCGTACGGCCCGCTTTGCAGGATGCGCGGCGGGCATTCATCGTTTCCAGACAATTTCCGCTGCACGCAAGTAGGCGGCGGCGGTAATGCTTGTCTGACGAGCCAGGCAAAACGTGAAGAATGGCCGGACCGTTTCGCAAAACAGCCACGGGAGATGCCCGTGGCTGCCTGCGGAGAGTGTATTTATCAGCGGCGGAGTCCGAGGCTTTGGATGAGTTGCTGGTAGCGCTCGTCCGACCCCTTTTTGATGTAATCGAGCAATTTCCGGCGTTGGGACACCATGGTGAGGAGGCCGCGGCGTGAGGCGAAGTCCTTTTTGTGGATGTTTAAATGGTCCGTGAGTTCGAAAATCCGCTTGGTGAGAAGCGCGACTTGGTATGCGGAACTGCCTGTGTCTCCTTCGTGGAGCTTATATTCGGTGAGGTTGATTACTTTTGTGTCGGCCATGGTCGTAGGGGACAGATCCAGCGTGAGCCGGAGCTTCCTAGGTTGTAGGTTCGGCGGGGAGGAAAGCGCAGGCACTGAGGATATGCAAGGTAATTGCTGCGGGCTGGGAGATATTATTACAAATCCTGCAGTGGTGATCTAAGGATCTGAATATGCACTGGCATCTGGCTGGCGCGGGAACAAAGTCGCGGTATGGATTCCCCGCCCCGCTTAATCGTCGCCACTCGCAATGCCCACAAGACCGCTGAGATCCGGCAAATGCTGGCCGGGCAATTCCATATCATGGATGCCACTGCGTTTCCTGAACTCCCAGAAATCGAGGAAACTGGCCTCACTTTTTTAGAAAATGCGAGTCTCAAGGCGCTGGGCATCAGCCGAAGAATCAGCGGGTGGGTGCTGTCTGATGATTCTGGACTGGAGGTGGATGCACTAGGAGGTGCGCCGGGTGTGGGATCGTCCAGCTACGGTGGTGAGGAGGGAAATCATGAAAAAAATAATGCACGGCTTCTTACCGAAATGGCGGGCATGGAGCTGCGGACCGCCCGTTTCCGTTGCACGATGGTGCTCGCGAGTGATGGCGGGGAACAGGCAAATTTCACGGGCAGTGTGGAGGGCCGGATCATTCACACGCTCCAAGGCACAGAGGGATTTGGCTACGATCCGCTTTTTATCCCAGATGGGCACGAGCTCACCTTCGCGCAGCTCGGTGATGCGGTCAAAAACTCGTTGAGCCACCGGGCGAGGGCGCTGACGAAGGTTTTGGAGTTTTTGAAAGAGAGATCAAAATGATTTACTTATATTGATAATCATATAAGTCCGGCCTTGTGAGAAAATTATCGGTTCTTTGCTTAGCGCTTCTACCCATCTTCGGTGGCTTGGCCTCTTGTTCAAACCAAGTGAAGGCGAAGCGAAATGTTTCATATCGTTTTGAACACGGTAGAACCGCCCTGCTTAGAGATGGTCTCGCCTACGCGCCACGCAGCGCACCCGCTGCCGTAAAGCGCGCCATCGCAGCGGGAAATCGACTTCAAGACATGCCTTACAAATGGGGTGGCGGCCATGCGAGGCATGATGATAGTGGCTACGATTGCTCTGGCACGGTCTCCTACGTGCTGCGCGAGGCCGGGTTGCTCGGAGGCTCGATGCCCTCAAATGGTTATTTCAACTATGGTAAAAAAGGCGATGGCAGATGGATCACGATTTACATTCGCAAGGGTCACGTCTTCATGACCGTGGCAGGGCTGCGGCTCGATACGGGAGGCCGCGGTGGGCGCACTGGCCCGCGTTGGAAGCCTGAAACTCGAAATGGCGTAGGCCATGTGATGCGTCATCCCGCGGGGCTTTGAGCCATTCGTCGCGGATGGCGCCAATTCTTGCGCAAGAGCTGGCACGCCTTGCGCTTCCCGCATGGTCGGGATTTTGCGATGAAACGATATTGCCACACTGGGCAGATCGTTTTTCTTGGAAAGCCTCACCACCCTTGCCTCATGCGGTCCATGCACACCTTGTCTAAATCTTATCTTCTTGGCTTTTTCGTTTTTTTCCAAGCTGCAGCACTCATGGCCGCAGAGCCACTGCGGTTCGTCTCGTGGAATTTAGAATGGTTCCCGGGGAAACGCCCTACCGCATCTGAGAAAGAGGCGAAAGACCACATGAAAGATGCCCAAGCCGCGCTCAAAAAGCTCAACCCAGATATTTTCGTAGCCGTAGAAATCCGCGATTGGGCTGCGCTCCATGAACTCATCTCCGTGGTGCCGGGCCTCACCGTCCATGCAGTCAGCAGCTTTTATGATACGACGACGGGTGAGCTCGGCTTCCAGCAGATCGGCATCGCCTCCAAGCTCCCTTGCCGCGGTGCATGGTGGGAAAACTGGCAGGCCACTTTACCCGCGATTTCGCGGGGCTTCACTCTCGCTGTGCTTGAGCATCCAAACGGCGAGCTACTGATGGTTTACGGCCTCCACCTCAAGAGCAATCGCGGGAGCCAAACGCCTGAAGGGGCAAAAAATGTAGCAGACATGCGCAACGATCAGACCCGCCAACTGCTAGAGCACCGGAAAAAAATCGAGGTCACCTTTGCCGAGCAAGGGATCCTCGGCTGGATCGTGGCCGGTGATTTAAACACGAATCACGACGGTCAGTTTCCCCTGTGCAATGTCATTAAACAACTTACGGACGAGGATTTTTACAACACTTGGGCAAATACCCCAAAGAAAAAACGCCTCACCTGGTTGCCACCAGACGATAGCGAATTCGATGCCACCACCTTCGATTACATCCTCACCTCAGGGCTGAAAAAGAACGAGGCAATCGTCA
>JAYULG010000300.1:0-9697 GCA_043763755.1 Akkermansiaceae bacterium
CAAGTAGAATTTTCTCAGCCATACACGGCACACAAGCCCTTTACTTGGTTTGTCGAGCAGACTAGCGCAAATCTTTACTCAAACGACTGGCCTTATCCACACCGAACACGGGCACATTGTCCCACTCAAATTCCCATTCTGGAAAATCACCTGAGATGCGTTCGCGAGCCTCGTTTGAAATGGGTTGCGTGGTAAAAAGTGGCAACACCTGTGCGCCGTTTTTAGCGGTGCGGTACGCAGCCGCTTTTTCTTCAATCAATAGCACAAACCCGACTAAGCCGCCTGGTCTCTCGCCCACGGCTACGCTTAAATCCATCGGCTCACCTTTGCGCAGCGTGATCCAGTCTCCCTTTACCAAGTGACTACCGGGCAGTGGTGAAGGGGCGTTTGTATTGATGGCTTCCGAAGATTCCCATCGTTCAGAGACATCCGCACGCATGTCTGGCCAGCCGTTGATCAACTTTGCCCTGCGATTGCTGAAAACACTGATGTAGTCATCACCCGTTCCAACGAAACGAAAGGTGATGTCTCGCGCACTCGCGATTTTCCCGTCATAGACTATAAGCCATCCTGATGGCTGCACTTTGTCTGCAACATTGAAAAACTTCGGTGCTAAGTCTGCATTGGAGCTCGGAATGGCTAGCTGGGTTAGGTAGAGCGCGTCTGGCGCTTGGAAAAATTTTCTTATCGTGCTTTCTCTAAATCCACCGTCTTGAATCTTCAAGATTCGGCTCACGAAATCTTCCTTGTTAGAAATGCTATACCCTGCCGTAGGTTTTCCGTTGCGATCCTGTTTGAAATCGTAAAAGCGGCCTTGCATCGCACTATTGACTTCAAGACTCCCGCCAAATGGAGACATGAATCCTTGGCCTATTCCCGGACCCACGCCCACGCCTATTTCAGGGCCATTGCCAAACCCTCCGCCGATTCCCTGCTTTTCTCCGATGCCCCCCACCACACCGCTCATCTTAGTCGGTAGAAGAGAGTCCGTCATGACTGACAAGGCATTAGGCATCACAACATCGGAAACAACCGCTGCGCTGATTTTAGCAGCATTGATGGGCATCACCACCTGCTGCCTTTGGGTCTGAGCTTTAGTTTGCGCATTCGCGCCCTGACCTCCTCCGGGAGCTACAAATATTAGTTCCTCCGCAGGTGGATAAATCCATTGGTAAAAGAATACGACGGCCACCGTGAGGAAGGCACCGTGGATTAACAAAGAAATCGAAAACGCATCTAGCCCCAGTTGGCGAGTAATGAGAGGCTTCTTTGATTTAGTTGGTTCGGGCAGAAAAGGGTTTTTCATTGCGGACGATGTTAATGCCACTTCTAGCATTTTCATAGGGGGAAAATGGCAAAGCCCCGACATAATCGCGTAATGAGAATGGCTAATGAGCAGGTGAAAC
Organism: Akkermansiaceae bacterium; assembly: GCA_043763755.1. Taxonomy (GTDB): domain Bacteria; phylum Verrucomicrobiota; class Verrucomicrobiia; order Verrucomicrobiales; family Akkermansiaceae; genus Luteolibacter. The sequence continues at coordinate 1,407 of JAYULG010000300.1, forward strand.
TGCTGTTGAGACTAAGTGTCAGAAACAAGTCCATCCGGGAACTGAAACCTGCTTGAGAAATTCAAGCTGCTATGTTTTAAAAAAGGCACAGATTACCAATTACCACTATGACAGTCCAAGCCACACGCCCTGCCACTACTTCCTGCTCCGCCTGCAATCACTGGAGTCTCCAAGCAAACGCAGAACAAGGCGAATGCCGCCGCCACGCGCCACAGACCCTTGTCTTCACCATCGACGAACAAACTAAATTTGAATCTAGATTCCCAATCACTAACGCCGCTGACTGGTGTGGTGAATTCGAAGCGATCTAACATACACTTTCCCAAAACGCCGTCCCTTTGCTGGGGCGGCTTTTTTTATGAGAAAATTCCTTGCTAATGAGAATTATTCGCATTACTTCCCTTTCAGAATGTGTGACCGAGAACTTGACACTATCCTCGCCTCTCTTGCTTCGCCACTAGGCCCGGTAGCGGACACTCTGCTTGATCTCCGCCAGTGGGCCCACTCATCTGCTGGAGCCGGCTCATGCATCAGGGCCTATTTCGAGTTATTGTCTGAGTCTCCGGCGACTAAAGAAGTTAGCCAATCCCTAGCGGCATTGCGGTGTTGGTTAGAGCGGCGTCTGAGTATTCTCGTTTTTGACGATAATCGTAGCGTTTGCCTCGACGCGCTTCCGCTCGTCTTGTCCGGTGAAACAAATCTTGAACAATACTGCTACGCTGCGATGCGCAGCTTGCGAGATGACCGCTGCCACTCGGCTTCACAACTGCGCTTGGAATTCAGATTTAACAAAAATTCATCTATCGCAGCGTGAACCGATGGATGACGCTCTCACAAGTAAGGCAGACGAATTTAGGCTGCAAGCGCACTCCTTCTGGCACCAGCGCGGTGGGAGGATGACTGTGGTGAGAGAGATTATTTGCAGATCTATTGCGGACAGGAAGGCCGCCTTTATCGCAGATGAATTGTGGGAAGATGTTCGGAAAATTGATAGGGGTGTTTCGATTGCGTCAATTTACCGAACGCTTACCGATTTGTCACAAGCGGGATTATTGCGCGAAATCCATGGCCCGCAAGACGAGCGCTCCTTCGTCGTAGCTGGCTCCACCGCCGCCTCTGCAGGGCACCTGATTTGCAAAGACTGCCACCGCATCGTGCCGCTCAATGACGAATGCCTCGCCCTGCGCGAAGGTGCGATGATTCGGGGGCTGGGTTTTGAAACGGGCGGAATGCATCTCCAGATCGAAGCGACTTGTGAGTCGATGAAACGCAGCGGAGCCTGCGAAAATCACAGTGATTCAAACAATGGGTTACCAGTCTCAAAATAATGCACAGCCCATGGTTTATCCCCGGCAAATTAGCGTCGGCCCAGAGATGTGGTTATGCTCAATGATGTCTTGCGCTACTTGTGCACGAGTAGATCTGCAAGAGTTAATTGAAAAGCTGCTTGTATAAATCGAAAACTCGATAGCTATAGGAAACTTCTATACACTGATTGATATGCGATACGATCCAGCCAAGGCCGTATGATAGGTCCTGAAATGGTGTATTAACACACGCAAAAGATGCATAAGATATTTTGAAGAGTGGACGCGTGCGTGCCTATATCTGCTGCCTATGCAATCATTCTTCTGGCGGGGCTTTAGGAAGTTTTTCGACTTCTTCGAGCAGATTCACGATTTCCACACCACGGCTGGCGGAAGAGTCGTGATGAAAACGGAGCACGGGCGTGGACTTGAGAACCACGCGTTTCATGACCTTGGCCTGGATGGAGCCGTGCTCTTTGTTGAGCTTCGAAATCACGGGGCCTGCGTCTCCACCTAGCACGCTGGTCCACACTTTGCCTTCCTTGAGATCTTGTGTGACCTCTACCTCACTGATGGTGACTAACAGGTTTTTCCACTCATAATCCTTTTGCAAGATCGCACCGATTTCACGGCGGAGCAGTTCATTCACACGATCTAGGCGGCGGGACATGGAGTTGGGTAGATGCTGAAGTACTGAAAAACTGAGTTGCTGAAATGGGACTCAGTGTTTCAGCTTTTACCTCAGAGCGTTTGCGGGACTTTATCGAGTTTGTAACACTCAATAGTATCGTTCTCGAGATATTCATTGAAGTCACCTAGGCGTATTCCGCATTCGAAATTGGTCCGCACTTCCTCGACTTCATCCTTAAAGCGGCGGAGGGTGGACATCCGCCCATCGAATACTGGCACGCCATCGCGGATGACGCGGGCATGCGCCTTGCGGTGGACGCGGCCATCGGTGACGAAGCAGCCAGCCACGCGGCCGCGATTGAGTTTGAAGATTTGGCGAACCTCCGCATGGCCGATGACGGTCTCGCGGGTGAGTGGCTCGAGTAGGCCGAGCATGGCTTCGCGCACTTGATCAATGAGTTCGTAAACGACGGAGTAGAGTTTGATTTCCACTCCAGCGGCTTTGGAGGATTTCACGGCCTTGGCTTCCACCTTGACGTTGAAGCCGAGGATGATGGCTTCGGTAGAGCTTGCGTAGGCAACGTCTGATTCAGTGATCGGCCCGGCAGCAGCGGTGATGAATGAGGACTCCACTTTGTCGGACTCGATGGCGAGCACGGCTTTCTTGATTGCTTCGACGGAGCCTTGCACATCGCATTTTAGGATGATCTTGAGTTGAGCCTTGCCAGCGCCATCGCGGACCATCGAGTAGAGGTCCTGCATGCGGTTGCGGTGCTGTGGCTTGAGACGGGTAAGGCGCTGGGCCTCTTGGCGCTCATTGGCGAGTGCCTTTGCTTCGCGCTCTGTCTTCATTTCCGTGAGGTGATCTCCCACATTGGGTAGCTCCTCGAAGCCGATGACTTCCACGGGCATGCCGGGGTGGGCAGACTTCACTGCCACGCCGCGATCGTTGATGAGTGAACGTACTTTGCCAGCGAAGGGACCACAAATGAATGGGGTGCCCACCTTTAGGGTGCCGGACTCGACGATTACCGTGGCAGTCGTGCCGCGGCCGGGGACGACACGAGCTTCGATTACGGCAGCGCGTGCATTTGATTTCGGGTTTGCCTTGAGCTCAAGCACCTCAGCTTGGAGGGCCATCAAATCGAGAAGGTCGTCCATGCCCTTGCCCGTGATGGCGGAAACTTCGGCAAATTCTGTGTCGCCGCCAAAGTCAGTGGTCTGAAGTCCGTTTTCCGCAAGCTGGGATTTCACTCGGTCCACATTGGCGGACGGGAGATCGCACTTATTGATCGCGACGATGATGGTTTTTTTAGCCTTCTTCGCGTGTTTGATGGCCTCCAACGTTTGCGGCATGATGCCATCATTGGCTGCGACGACGAGCACGACGATGTCCGTGATATCGGCACCACGCGCACGCATATCTGAGAAAATCGCATGGCCGGGAGTATCAAGAAATGTGATTTCCTGCTCGTGGTGCATGACCTGGTAGGCACCGATGTGCTGGGTGATGCCGCCTGCCTCGCCGGCAGTGATTTTGGTCTTGCGGAGGTAATCGAGCAGGGAAGTTTTCCCATGATCGACGTGGCCCATGATGGTGATGATGGGCGGGCGATTTTTGAGGAGGTCTTCTGGTTCTTCAGCAGGGAGCTCAGGCTCTTTGATGACTTCCTCGACTTTGTGGACACCCTTGTCTTTATCGCGCTTTTCCCGCTCGAAAACGAAGCCGTGAATCTCGCAGACTTTCGCCGCGATCTCGGGTTCCAGCGGCTGATTGGGGGCTGGGAAGACACCGATTTTGATCAAGTCCGCCATGATATTGAACGGCTTGAGCCCAAGGCGGGCGGCTAGCTCACTCACCAAAATGGGCGGCTTAATGATTATCAGCTTCGGGTCGATTGAGACAGTGGTGTCTTCCGCTACGACGGGAAGCTCGGAAGCTACATCAGCAGGAGCGAGCGCCGGAGCAGGGGGGCTAATCGCAGCGGCAAGGGCTGCTGCAGACTTGGTAGCGATGGCCTCGTCCTCATCCAGCAGCTTGGAAATGGTGCCCAATACTGCCTTCTCGGTGCGCGAGGTCTTGCGGACTTTCGGCTTCTTTTCCTCCGCAAATAGATCAAGCGCATTTGCTTTCTGCGCGTCCAGCACACTCGGCTGAGGTGGGACCACTTCGATCTCCTTGCGCTGGCGCTCTCGGCGCGAGGGCTTCTTGGCGACTTCGAGCAGATCGAGCACCTTTGATTTTTTGGGAGTGCTATCGCTTTTTTCGGGCATCCGGCTGGTCTGGGGAGTTTGGGAATCGGGTGGAGTGAAAATAATTTTGGAGAAATGTTAGTCGTTTGAAACAGTGGCAGCGACACCGCTGACGATGCCTTGGGCGCGGAGCAAAATGGCTTCAGCGGCTTCTTCCGTGATCGCGAGGGCTGCGGCGATGTAGTCGGCAGGCATATCGATGACCATTTCAGGATTGAAGCCACCTGCGAGGGTGAGTTTTCCGGCGAGTTCGTCGGTGATGCCTAGCTGGTCTGCGAGGGTGTGGGCCGCGCCACCGATTTTTTCTTTGAATTGCTCTTCCTTGGATTCATCGCGCCGGACTTGGACATCCCAGCCCATGAGGCGGGAGGAAAGGCGGGCATTTTGGCCCTTGCGCCCGATGGCTTTGCTGAGATCGATCTCATCGACAGTGACGTGCACGCTGCGGTTTTCTTGATCGACGACGATGGAGCGAAGCTCGGCAGGCTTGAGCGCCTCGCGGACGAGTTCTGCGGGATCATCGCTCCAGCGGATGATATCGACTTTTTCGTTGTTCAGCTCGCGGACGATGTTCTTGACGCGGGCACCGCGCATGCCAACGCATGCCCCCACTGGATCTACCTTTGGATCGGTGCTCCAAACGGCTACTTTCGTGCGGAAACCGGCTTCGCGGGCGATGGCGCGGATTTCTACTGTGCGGTCTGAAATTTCATTTACCTCTGCCTCGAAAAGACGGCGGACAAAATTCGGGTGGCTGCGAGAAAGAATGATTTCTGGGCCTCTGCCATCATTTTCGACGGCAAGGACGTAGGCGCGGATGCGATCGCCAATATTGTATTCCTCGCCCTGAACTCGCTCGCGATTCGGCATGATGCCCTCGAATTTCCCAAGATCGATCATCACATCATTGCGCTCAAAGCGGCGGACAGTCCCAGAAACCACATCACCGGCGCGGTCCTTGAATTCCTCGTAGATCATTTCTTTCTCCGCTTGGCGGAGGCGCTGCATCATCGTTTGCTTTGCTGTCTGCACCGCGATGCGTCCGAAATCCTTGGGCGTAACGTTGAATTCTTGGATGTCTTCTACAGCGGCAGCAGGGTTCTTCTTGGCCGCCGTGGAGAGGGGAACTTCGTTGAATCTATCAACGTAATCATCATCTGCGACAACGGTGAGCGAGGCAAAAATACGGGTCTCACCTTTCTTCGTATTGACCTCGGCGCGGAGAGTCTCGATGGCATCCGCACCCGGGACCATTTTGCGATAAGCAGAAATAAACGCAAACTCGAGCGCGGCGATGATCTTATCGCGGTCGATGCCTTTTTCTTTTTCGTAATACTCGATGAGGGCGACGATATCGTTGGTCATGGCGGCGGTGGATGCGAGAAGCTGCTGATGTCTGGAGACGCAAAAGAGTGGGTGCGAGACCCACTCCTTACTTTCGTCAGAAGCTGTGCGGGCGATTTTTAGAGAGGTAAAAACGGAGATGCAAGCCGAAACTGGAATTTGGCACTTGCCACAAAGCGCGTGGGGGAGGGATGTGACTTTATTTGCGGAGCGGCAGACCTCAGGCATCTGCCGGCAGGCGCGAATGCCGCCGTACTTTAAATCCATCATGCGATTCGAGAACTTCCGAGTGAGGAAACGCGGTTTCGAATTCCGGAAAGTAGGTGTCCCCGGGGTGGTTTTCAGAGATGTGGCTCACGAGCAAGGCATCCAGACGACCCATGAAAGCGCTGTAAATCTCCGCGCCGCCGATGATGAAGACCTCGCCCTCAAGCCCGCTGAGTTTTTCCAAATTATCCAGATTGTGGATCACCTCCACGCCTGCCGCGCTCCATCTAGTATCGCGGGTGAGCACAATATTCCGGCGCCTCGGTAGCGGGCGGGCGATGGATTCGTAAGTTTTACGTCCCATGAGGATGGGATGATCCAGCGTGGTGCGCTTGAAAAAAGCGAGGTCTTCAGGCAGATGCCACGGCAGTGTGCCATCGCGCCCGATCACTCGCTCAGAGGTCATCGCCACCACGGCTGTCAACGTCAGTCTCATGTTTTAAATGGCAATGGGTGCCTTGATATGTGGATGTGAAAGGTAATTTTCCAAACGAATATCCTCGAAAGTAAATCCATCAATCGCAGTCACGTGTGGATTTAGCCACAATGTGGGAAGTGGCAGTGGCTCGCGGGTGAGCTGGAGCTTTGCCTGTTCAAAGTGGTTTAAATACAGATGCAGATCCCCAAAGGTATGGATGAATTCTCGTGCCTCGTAGCCGCAGACGTGGGCCACCATTTCGGTAAGCAGCGCGTATGAAGCGATGTTAAATGGCACTCCTAAAAACAGATCCGCGCTCCGTTGATAAAGTTGGCACGAAAGCCCAGGGCGGCCTCCCAAGGTGGCCTCGTGGACGTAAAACTGGAATACTAAGTGGCAAGGCGGCAGCGCCATTTGATGGATTTGCCCGACATTCCATGCGGAAACGATGTGCCGGCGCGAATGGGGATTACCTAGCAGTCCATCAATGAGCAAGCTGATCTGGTCCACCGTGCGCCCTTCAGGCGTAGGCCACGAGCGCCATTGCTTGCCGTAAACTGGCCCAAGCTCACCTTCCGCATCTGCCCACTCGTCCCAGATCGTCACCCCGTTTTCCTTGAGATATTGAGTGTTTGTTTCACCACGCAGAAACCACAGCAACTCATGGATGATGGAGCGCGAGTGCAGCTTTTTGGTAGTAATACATGGAAATCCTTGTCGCAGATCATAGCGCACCTGCCTGCCGAATACCGAGATGGTCCCTGTGCCCGTGCGGTCTAGGCGTTGCTCGCCGTTTTCCAGCACATCGCGCAATAAATCGTGATAAACCTTCACCCCGCAGATCAAGGCACAGGTCGCTCACCCGCTGCAACAAGGAAACTCAGGTGATCTTAAAGCACTTAGGTGTGGCTAGCTTTCGGCCAACCAAGCATCCATCCCGGCAGTGACGTTTTTTACGCGGGTGAAGCCATTTTCTAACAAATACTCCACTGCCCGTGCTGAGCGCCCACCGGATTTGCAATGGACGAAGATTTCCTGATCGCGCGGTAGGGTCTCAAGCTGGGTTGGTAAGGTTTTTAGAGGAATCAAGCGTGCTTGAGCGATGTGTGCGATGGCGTGTTCCTCCGTCTCGCGCACATCGATGAGTAGCCCTTGGAAATCTCCGGCGAGTAATTCGCGCAGCGTGGTGGTAGTGATGGAGTCCATAAAATGGGTAGGCAAATCGCAATTTGCAGCCGATTGAGTTTCAGTATTAGAAACGGAAAAAATGTCTGGAGCGTCTCCACACAAGCGGCAGCAGCCATCCCGGGCCAAGGCCAAGCTGCGAAAACGGCTACCTAGCGCATCATAGACAATGAGTTTCCCCAATGGAACCTCGCCAATGCCCAAAATCAGCTTGATCGCCTCCATCGCTTGCAACGAGCCGATGATGCCCGGCAGCACTCCCAGCACCCCAGCTTCTTGGCATGATGGCACGCTCCCCGCAGGCGGCATCTTCGGCAACAAACATCGGTAACACGGCCCGCCTAGATGCGGCGCAAAAACTCCCATTTGCCCCTCGAAGCGGTGAATCGCCCCGAAGACCAGCGGTTTTTTGAGAAAAAAAGCAGTGTCGTTTGTGAGGAAGCGAGTGGGAAAATTATCAGATCCATCCACGATCATATCGTAGCCCTCCGCAATTCCCAGCGCATTTTCCGGGCCGAAGCGCACCGCATGGCACTCGATAGCACAGTGCGGATTCGTTTCTCGCAAGCGCGCTACCGCACTCTCCAGCTTTGGTTTTCCCTGCCATGATTCACCATGCAGAATCTGCCTCTGGAGATTTGAAACATCCACCACATCCGCGTCCACCAAGCCCAGCCTACCCACTCCCGCCGCCGCGAGATAAAGCGCCGCAGGCGATCCTAAAGCCCCGGCCCCGACTAATAAAACCGACGCGTTTTTGAGCCGCAGTTGCCCCTCCATCCCCACTTGTGGAATGATCAAATGCCGCGAGTAGCGGAGCATCTCCGCCGCTGAAAGCTCATTTTCCATAGCAGCCGCACCTTGGAACGAAATTCCCATAACACCAA
>JAYULG010000301.1:0-2739 GCA_043763755.1 Akkermansiaceae bacterium
ATCAGAGCGCGGCACGGAGGTGATCGCGCAAGTGAGAGCGCTCAAGGAAAAGGAAAACGATTTCGGAAAAATCAAAGAACGCTACCTTTTTAAACATCCGGTTTATAAGGAGATGGCAAACGAGATCGAGCTACTCAAAACAAATTTAGCTGAAACTGTGCAAGCTGCCGGCCAATCTCTGGAGCAACGTTACAAGGTCGCACAGGAAAATGAACTCAAGCTCGCCTCAGAGCTTGCGCAAGCAAGGACTGAAGCTGTGGAAACCGAAGGCGTGCGGGCACAATATAGGTCCATCACTCGCGAAGCAGATGCGGATCGCACACTGCACGATCAAGTGGCACTCCGGCTCCGTGAGACCAGCCTCGCCGCCTCTGTTCCCACTTCAGTTCTGAGCTGGCGAGATCAACCGATCACGCCCGAGGCTGCCAGCAGCCCGCGCAAGGCAGTGTTTGCCGCAGCAGGGATGTTGCTCGGCTTTTTCGGCGGTCTCGCGCTGCTGACTGGCTTGGAAATGAGTGATCATCGAATCCGGAATTCCGCCGCCGCCGCACGGGCCACGGGTTCCCCATTGTTGGTGACCTTGCCAGCGGTACAGCACTCAGGCGATGGAATGGTCGTGTTATCAGATCCAAACTCGGCGGGCGCCGAGGCCTTCCGCAGGTTGCGAGTCATCCTCGCGCCGCCACCAGGTAGCAGTACCGCACGCACCGTGCTTTTCGCCAGTGCCAAGTCCGGTGAAGGAAAATCCTTTTGCGCTTTAAATTATGCCACCTCGCTCGCCATCCAAGGCCACCGCACGCTGCTATTTGATGCAGACCTCCGCACCCCCGGATTAAGCCGCATGTTTTTAGATGGAGGCCGCCCTGACAGTGGTCTAGGTGGATTCCTCGCAAGCAAGATCGATCCCGCAGAAACATGCTTCGCCACCTCTCTTCCCAATCTCTATCTGCTCTCATCCGGCCCGCTGCGCACGGATGCGGCAGAACTCCTCGGCGGCACCCGTTTCCCGGCCCTGCTGGAGGATGCGTTCCGCTGGTTTGACCGCGTCGTCATCGATACGCCATCAGTCCTTTCTGTCAGCGATATGCTCTCACTCGCTCGCTACGCAGACCGCACATGCCTCGTCGTGAGAGAAAATTGCAGCGATAGCCGAGAACTCAAGCGCGCCGCAGACTTAATCCGCTCTTCTGGTGGAAATCTTTTTGGATATGTCTGGAACAATTTCACGGCGGACAAAAGCGCACGCCTCCACTCTCCTTTCATCCCCACAAACCAAACTTACCTTGCTGAAGTTCCTAATCCCGTTGGTTCGCAAAATGCTAAATTTATCTCTCATGCAGTCCCATCCTACTCCTCCAAAATGAGTCCAAGTCTCACCTCCTGACAAAAATTGTTTTCAATTTTCTGAATTAAATGTAAATACATCCCCATACCACACCCCGCATCCTACCCAAGTTCCCCCACTTGCTCAATTCCCCCTAAAACAAATGAAATTAGAAGTCTGCCCCCCCGCAGTTCGCAAAGCTGCCACCCCGCCACCTGCCGTCCTTAGCGGTGATTCCACGCCAGATGAAGTGTTCACGCTTCGTCACCGCCACCGTCCATGGGTGGCCCACCAAAAGCTCGTCGCTATCAGTTTCCTCGGTGATGCAGCCTTCGTCTGCATGGCGATGATGCTCACTTATTTCCTCCGTTTCGAAACCGGCCTGCGGGAAATCGGAGTAGCCGATGAAATTATCACTCTCCAAGGTTACATGGGCCATGTATTCCTCGGCAGTGCGACTCTCATCTGCTTATTGGCGAACTTCCGCTTGCATGATCCGCGGAACTACTTGGCCATCCGCCGCACCTTCGCCACGATCGCGAAATCTTGTTTAATCTGGTCCGTCGTATTCCTCGCCTTGAGCCTTGTCCTGAAGCTCGAGCCATCGATCAGCCGTTTATTCTGTGCCATGGGCTGCATCATGAGCATGCTCGCCCTCTTCGGCTGGCGCTGGTTGCTTTACTGCGTTCTCCGCCGCGAGCCATTCGCAAGTGCTCTGCGGCAGAAGGCGATTGTGATCGGTTGGAATGGCGAGTGCGATCGGGCGCTCAAGCGTTTCGGCAATGGCCGCGCCAATCAAATCACCATCTCAGGAGTCGTAGGTCCGCCACAGATCGCCTTCGAGGTCTATCCTCCAGATGGAGTGCCTGTGCTCGGGGACTATCAAAATTTGCGCTCTATCTTACGGGAGTCCGGTGCAGACTTGGTGATGGTCGTAGAAGGCACCTTGGATCGCCACCAGATGCTCGATCTCGCGGAGACCTGCGGTCGTGAGTTTGTGGATTTTAAACTCATCCCCAGTTGTTTCCAAATTCTCGTTTCTAATTTACAACTCGAGAGCTTCCACGGCATGCCCGTTCTCGGCGTGGGTAAAATGCCACTTCACCACGCGTTCAATAACGCGGCGAAGCGCAGCTTGGATATTTTCGGCGCCGTCATGGGGATGCTGTTATTCGCACCCTTAATGGCCTTTTTCTCGCTGATGGTCTATCTGGAGTCACCAGGTCCAGTCCTTTACAAACAGCGCCGCATCGGCCTCAACGGACGCCCATTCAATATCTATAAAATTCGCAGTATGAAGATCAATGCGGAGTCCGCCGGTGTGCCCGGATGGACCGTCAAAGATGATCCACGCCGCCTGAAAATCGGCGAATTCATGCGGGCATGGAACATTGATGAACTCCCGCAGTTTTTCA
>JAYULG010000302.1:0-2730 GCA_043763755.1 Akkermansiaceae bacterium
GATGGCATGCGCGCAGGGAAATGGAAGCTCATTTACGTCGCGCCGGAGCGTTTCCGGGCAGACAGTTTTCTGAATGCTCTTGCGGGTGTTGAAATCTCGCTGTTTGCGGTGGATGAAGCACATTGCCTGAGCCAGTGGGGGCATGATTTCCGGCCAGATTACTTACGCCTCGGCAGGAGTTTAGAGAAAATCGGCAGGCCGCAATGTGTGGCCTTCACCGCAACGGCCACACCCATCGTACGCGATGATATTACCAAGGTGCTCGCACTCCGGGTTCCCTTCGAGCAGGTAAGTGGATTCTCGCGGCCAAATTTATCACTCAATATCTCCGCCATCGAGAAGGCCGTGCAGAAGGACGAGCGGATGAAAGCAGTGATAGCCACCCACAAAACGGGTATTGTCTATTGCGCCACCCGCAAAAAGGTAGATGCCGTATCCGAAACGCTCGCCAGTTGGGGGATAAAATGTGTGGCCTATCACGGCGGGATGACCGATCAAGAAAGAGAACGGGCACAGGAAATTTTCATCACCCGCAAGGCGGATGTCGCGGTGGCCACGAACGCCTTTGGTATGGGTATTGATCGCTCAGACGTGAGATTTGTAATCCACTATGAGATTCCCGGAAGTATAGAAGCATACTATCAGGAAGCTGGCCGCGCGGGCCGTGATGGTGAGGCAGCCTATTGCGAACTTTTATTTAACTATGCAGATACGCGCACGCAGGAATTTTTCATCGATGGCGCAAATCCGAATGCCACAGTCATCAGCGCAATCTATCAATATCTCCTCAACGATGCGGACCGCGACTTCGAGGTCCACCGCACACTTGATGAGATCGCTGAAGGGGCAGATGTAAAGAATTCGATGTCAGTAGGTAGCGCCATGGCCATCCTTTCGCGCAGCGGCTACGTCGAGCGCTTTGATCTGCCGCGCACTCGGAAAAAAGGCACCCGTCTGCTCAGGCCAGACGTGCTCACCAGCCAGCTCAAGCTCGATGAAGCCGCCATCGAGGAAAAAGACCGGCGAGACCGCGAGAAACTTAAAGCGATGGTAGAGATGAGCTACTCTAGAAGCTGCCGCCAAAAATGGATACTTACTTACTTTGGCGAGGAAGACGCAGGTGTCTGCGGCACGTGTGATATTTGCCGGGATCAAGGCGCAGGGATTTTACGCCCACCCACCCCAGAGGAAGAAATCACGGTGAAAATGACGCTCAGCGGTGTGGCAAGAATGTCTCGCCGCACCGTCCAAGGTTGGGAAGCAAAATTTGGACGCGGTAGGATCGTTCAGATGCTAGCAGGCAGCCGTTCGCAGGAAATCATAGTTGCACAACTAGACTCACTCAGCACCTATGGCATTCTAAAACATAAAGGCGCGGGCTATTTGAATGGCCTCATGCGCGCTCTCAATGAGGGTGGCTTAGTCCAAACGGTAAGTGGGGATTACCCTTTAATTACTCTCACTACCATGGGAGATCGAGTGATGCGTGGCGAGCTGACTTATCAACTCGTTTGGCCAGATCCGGAAAGTGGTAATAAACAATCACCACTAAAAGACCATGGCTTAGACTCGCAACTATACTCTATCTTACGAGACCACCGTGCCCGTCTTGCGAAACGTGCAGATGTCGAGCCATACATGATTTTTAACAATAAAACTCTAGAGGCGCTCGCTCGATTTCAACCGATCAATACGGAAGAAGCACTTCACATTCCCGGCATAGGCGAGGCTAAAATAAGGCGCTACGCGGAGCCTTTTCTCGAGATGATCCGTGTTTGGAAAAAAACAAAGCGCTAAGCTCTTCAAGCCACTCACCGAGCATCGCTTGGCGGCCCGTTTCGATGGGAAACTGCAACTTGCCCAGCAATCTTGAGGGCCTGAGCTCATGAGAATTTGTTTACTGAAAAAAAGGCATTGCGGAAAAAGCCGCGCTGGGTTTGTCTTACAGCGCTGTCAGGGGCTGTGGAGGTCAGGCAAGCGAACCCCGCCAGGCCTTGATCGGAGCAACGGTAGTTTGTCCGGGCTTGTTGCAGATCCCCTGGCAGCACCTAAATTTTTTTGTGGCCCGCACAACCCCGGCAGAGGAATTAGAACCATGAAAACAAAGTGGGAATCAGACCTTTCCCTCGGGCATAGCCGATGAATTCCACAAATATGATCGCTACCAAGAACCAAGATACTTCTGAGAGAGAGCGCATAAAAATGCCTGTGTCCACACTTACAATTTGAGAAGGAAGCTTCGCAAATCCGCGCGGCCAGAACCGTGGGACCGTCATTTTATAACTTGGGAAATCTTTGGGGAAAAGACGTAGGAGTTTGCATTCCTCACTTAAAATCACACTGCGATAGAGTATCAGAAACAGTGAAGAGGCCACTAGAGTGAGCGCGAGACTTTGCGTCAGCATGCAAATTCCAGTAAACCCAAGGAATGAAAAGAAGTAGAGCGGATTTCTACATAAGCTATAAATTCCGGCTTGGTATAGTTCCCGATTTTTTCTGCCTCCGATATACAATGTGCATAGGACCCTCCCTAATACCCCGCTGAAGATGAGCAGAAATCCTGTAAATTTTACACTGAGCATGGGCCATGTGCCTTGCCAAACTGGATGGCCGAAGATAATGAGGAAAAGCAACGCGGCGGCGACTACGGCAGAGAGCGGTTGGCGAACTATCTCAGCTTTGCCTTTGGCAGATGCCTTTTGTGATCGGTCAGCTACTGAGACAGCATTT
>JAYULG010000303.1:0-9589 GCA_043763755.1 Akkermansiaceae bacterium
CCGGCCATCGATGGGGAAAACCTCATTTATGATGAACATCGTAGAACACATCTGCATGGATCAGAAAAAACCGACGATGGTTTTCTCCTGTGAAATGAGTGCCTTCCAGCTCGTGCAGCGCTTGGTTTTTTCCCGCTCGAAGTTTGCGATGAGCCAGCTCAACCGTGGCTACACTCCGACGAAAGGCGATCTTCAACGCATCCAACGCGCCGCTGTAGAAACTTCCTCCGCTAAGCTTTTCATCGATGATACGGCTGGCATTTCCATCAACGAGCTACGTGCTAAAGCCCGCCGCAAGAAGCGCGATGAAGATATACAATTCATTGCGATAGATTACTTGCAGCTCATGAAATCCCGCACCAAGCAGGCGGAGAATTCTCGCGAGCGTGAGATTGCAGAGATTTCCGCAGGGATCAAAAGCCTCGCTAAGGAGCTTGCGATTCCCATTCTCATCCTCGCTCAGCTCAACCGTGGACCGGAGAGCCGGACGGGGAAAAACGTAGGCGTGCCGCGGATGTCAGATTTACGTGAGTCTGGCGCGATAGAGCAGGATGCTGATATGGTGGGCCTGCTTTATCGGACGGCTTACTATGCCGAGGATGAGGCAGAAAAAGAGCAAAAAGCCGGGGAGGCGGAATTGGTTCTCGCGAAAAACCGCAATGGTGAAACAGGCCATATCCCACTCACGTTCATCGCGGATCTGATGCGCTTTGAAACGGGTGCACCTGTGCGCGATGCGGAAGGCTGAGGTGGGTTGGATTGACTGCTTTAATCATCCTCAATGACGAGGCGCGGTGGGCGGCTGAGTGGAATGCCTTGTTCGAGGTCGCCGAGATCTAGGCTATCGAGCACATTGGTGCGGCGGCGGAGTAGGCCCGGCTCGGAAGAAGTAGCTGCGAAGCTTGGAATCTCGGCATGATAGGGATCATCCCCAATCAATACAGGTCCCTTCGGGCGGATGGGGACGGCATCAAGGGCGGGAAGATTCATAAGGGCATTTTCTGGTGATAGGCCTTCGCCAAGGGCACCGGAATGGATGGAGCAGAAGGCTAAATTTTCAGTGCCTTTGCGGAAGTATTCATTCACAGCGGTGGAGCGGGTCTGGACAGTGCCAGTGGCAATGTCTTCGTCATGCTCTTGGCAAAATTGGGTGGCACGCTGGCCACAACTCGCACATACGGGAACCTCGACGACGCTGGTAGGTGGCAATAATTTATCCCCTCCAAACGATGGTGCGGCGGCGTTCATGGTGGCTTGCCAGACGGGCATGGCAAGGTCTCGGCTGAAAGCACCAGGGTAAATCGAGCCGCCATTTGCCATGAGAAATCCCGTCCACACGCCGCAGGTGATGCGTTTGTTGTATCCGAGGAACCAGCAATCGGCAAAGTCATGGGTCGAGCCGCCTTTTCCCGCGCCGTAGAATGGTTTTTCAACAAGGCCATCCAGCGCACCTTTCGAGCTGCCGCGGTAAAGTGAGCCAGCCATCATGCTGTGGACTTGCCAGGCGGTAGCGTCATCGATGACTTGGACGCGAGAGACGGCTTCTCGAGTGCGGCGATGCACGACGCGGCCCGTGGCATCTGCAATATGATCGATATAACACAGGCTCTGCGGACCCGCGCGGCCAAACAGCGGGAAGCTAGAAAAGGCCCGCACCGCGAGTTTTAAAGGGACTTCTTCAAAGCCAACGGCGAGCCTAGGCAGCAGCTCCGCCTTGGCCAGTGGCAAGCCGAAGGCGACGCTGGTATCGACGATGTTTTGCAACCCAGTCTGCCCGGCAAAACGGACGGTGGCTGCAATTTTAGATTGCTCAAGTGCCTGCCGTACCGGGATGGAACCCTTGTAGGTGGGTGAGGGGATTTCCATGCCCCATTCTCCAAGGATGCCCTCGCGCCCGCCGATCATCACGGCACGATTGTCCATGGCCTCATCCTCGATGAGGGTGGCCGGAGTTTGCCCATTGCGGAGGCCAGCCGCGTAGATGAAGGGAAAAAATGCGGTGCCCATCGGGCGCTTCCCTTGTTCAATGAAATCGTAAGGAACTTGTGCGTAATCGCGGCCACCCACGTGGGCAAGGACATCGCCCGTTTCGTGATCGATCATGAGGACCGCGCCTTGCAGGTATTCTGCGGGTTTGCCGGATGATTTACGATAATCGTCGTATTTCGGGTGGCTGTAGCCGGGGCGGGCCTCGGCGCTTTTGAGTGAGGCGAGAAGGGCGGTTTGTGCTGCGTTTTGCGCTTCTGCTAGGATGGTGGTGTGGATTTTAAAACCGCCGGATGCGAGTGCTTCTTCACCGAGTGCGGCACCCACGGCATCTGCCACGCGTTCGTAGAGGTGGGTGGTGCCGCGTTGGAGGGGCTTGGGATTGAGAATAAGGGGTTCGAGCTGAAATTGAGCGGTATCAGATGCGCTGAGCAGCCCTTCTTCTTTCATCCGGCCAAGCACGTAATTCCGCCCAGTGCGGTTAATTTCTGGGTTATTGAGGGGTGAGCGGTTGTTTGGGTTTTTAATCAAAGTGACGAGTGATGCGCATTCATTGACGGATAAGTCTCTAGGTTCTTTTCCGAAGTAGCCGAGCGAGGCGGAGCGGATGCCATAGAAGCCACTTCCGAAATAGATGCGGTTTACATAAAATTCGAGGATCTGGCGCTTGCGGTAGCGTTCTTCGATCCGCTGGGCCACGAACACCTCTACAAGCTTGCGCTGGACAGTGGTCTCATTGCGGCGAACGGCTTCTTCTTTAAGATTGTATGCATTCCTTGCGAGCTGCTGGGTGAGGGTGCTGGCACCTTGCGAGCTGCCACGCGCTGTGAAAATAAGTGCCCGTGCCACGCCGATGTAGTCCACTCCGCCATGGGTCATGAAGCGTGAGTCTTCGCCAGCGATGAGGGTGCTGATGAAAAGTTCTGGAACATCCGTGATAGGGATGACGCTGCGATTTTGCACGAAGATGCGGCCAATTTCCTTGCCATTGCGATCTAGGATGAGGCTGGGGATTTCCAAGTCATTGATGCGTGCCATGTCATAAGTCAGGGCGCGCTCGCGGAAATCTTTGGTGTAAATTCGGAAGGCGAAATAGCCAATGCCGGACGCAAGGAAAGCGAGCAGAAATAGACCTAACCAAAAGCCTTTGCGCTTGAAGAAAATGGGTTTCCCACCTTTTCTGCGGGTTGAGTTTAGCGGAGTAGCCATGCCAGATTTCGAATCATCTACACTTGGAAAAGAAGACGAACGGCGGGGAAACTATCTCGAAATTGCAGTTCCGGCAACCCCTTCGTTGCAGGGGATCTTAGAAGAAAAAATTCGGAAAAACGGCCCACTCGATTTTGCGGATTACATGGCGTGCGCGCTTTATCATCCAGACTTGGGCTACTACGCAATAGAAGCGCGGCAAGTGGGGAGAGATGGCGATTTTTTCACCAGTGTGAGCGTGGGACCGCTTTTTGGAAATCTGCTAGCACGGCGATTTTTGCGGGAATGGCAAGAGCTTGGGGAGCCTAAGCGCTGGCGGATTCTCGAGTGCGGGGCGCATGATGGGACGCTGGCATTCGATGTTTTGAGCGCATTGCGAGAGCTGGCTCCAGCGGCATTTGCCGCGCTTGAATATGTGATCTGTGAGCCATTGCCAAGGCTGCGAGACTTGCAAGCGGAGCGGCTCAAGGACTTCAGCGATCAAGTAAGATCGATCCATGAGCTGGAAACGCTGGCACGCAATCCATTGCCGGGATTGGTATTCGGCAATGAGTTACTCGATGCGCTGCCATTCCATGTCGTTGAGTGGCGAAAGGGGAAATGGAACACCTGCGGCGTAGCTTGTGGCGTGGATGGGAAATTTTGTTGGGAGGTAGGAGATGGGGTAGCAAGTGCCCAAGTGGTGGAAGCTCTCGCCCCGCTGGGTGGAAATTTTGCGGATGGCTACCGGACGGAAGTGCGCACAGGCGTCCGGGATTTTCTGGAGCCGCTGACGCAGTGCATTTCCACCGGCCTCTTGCTTTGGCTGGACTATGGTTTTGCGCAGCCAGAATACTATGATCCGGCACGCAGCCAGGGGACCATGCGGACATTTTCCAAACATCGGGCTGGCGAAGATCCACTAAGCTCACCGGGGGAAATCGATATCACGGCACACGTGGATTTCACCGCAGTGGCGATGGCGGCGAAGGAACTGGGGTGCGTGCTTCGCGCTTTTTGTAGGCAAGGAGCATGGCTTACTGAGATCGGTGCGGAGTGGTTACGCGCTCAAGAAGGGCGGCCAGACCGTGCGAAATTACGAGAATTTCAGACACTCACGCACCCTTCGCATCTGGGGGGCTGCTTTCATGTGTTGGAGCTAGGCTGGAATCTGAAAGAGAGGAAACTGCTGGCGGAAAGAGATTTGCATCGGCTCGCATTGTTCACTTGCGGCGGGGCTGACTCTCAGTAACACTCGCCCCGCATGCCGGGATGGCGGAATTGGTAGACGCGCTTGATTTAGGATCAAGTGGATTCATCTGTGCAGGTTCGAGTCCTGTTCCCGGTACCTTTTACAAACACATTTAATTGTATGAACGAACTGAAAGCAAAGCTGATGGCGCTGGGCCTGAGTGAAGAGATGACTGGCAAAGCAATCACCACCGTGGCGGAGTTTGTAAAAACGAAAATTCCAAATAGCTACCACTCCATGATTGATGATGTGATGGCTGGCAAAACCCCAGAGATGGGCGGAATTCTTGGCAGCATAGGGAGCTTATTCGGGAAGAAATAAACCGTTCTCACTTTTTGAAATGAAAACCCCCGCTCGGATCACCGAGCGGGGGTTTTCTTATAATAGGTTGGCGGATGTCAGAAGCTACGCTTTTTCAGCGTCTGCCTTGGTCTCGAAGCCATAGCGGGATTCGAGATCTTCTGGCACTTGCGCTACCTGCTCGACGATGGTTTCGATGGTAGGTTCTACCGTAGCAGCCGGCGTGGCTACGGCAGCAGGCACGATGCCTTGCGGATTTGCCGATGCGACAACGACCGGCCGCGACTCACGCTCAGGGCGATCCTCCGCTTCTTCCCGCTCATCGTGGCCCTTGGACTTGGCACCAGAGACTGTCAGTTTCCGGCCCATGAAAAATTGATCATTGAGGACTTCCACCGAGCGGATGGCATCGTCCATATTGAGCATTTCCAGAAAGCCATAGCCTTTTGAACGATGGGTGCTGCGATTATACACAATCTCCACATTGCGGACTCCGCCTACACCTTTGAAGAGCTCTTTGAGATCTTCTTCGCTCACATCGTAGGAGAGATTCCCTACGTATACGCGTGGCGATTCCACGCTATCGCGGTTTCCACCGCGGTTGCGTTCTCTGGGTTGGCGCTCAGGGCGGTCCCCACGCTCAGGGCGCAGCTGGCGCTCGGGACGGGCTTCCTTTTCTGGCGGTGGGCCTTCGTGTGAGCGAGCGACGCGGGTGTTGGACTTAGGCACCCGGATCCCGGGGGATGGATTACCATTCTCTGGCTTACGCTCTGGGCGGGCTGGCTCTTTGTAGAGGCCGATTGCTTTGAGGATTTTCTGCCAGAAACTCAGTTTCGGTGCCGAATAAACGCGGGCTGGACGAGGGGCTTGTGGCCGGAATTCCTCGCTCCGATTCCCACCACCTTGACGGCGATTTTGTGATTGGCCGCCTCGGTTTTCACCAGAGCGCCTCTCGCCGCCTTGGCGGTTTTCCGAGCTGCTGTTATTGTTGCTGTTGTTACGGTTTTTGCCTCCGCGTGAGCGGCGGCGTTTGCTGTCTCCCGAGTTATGGGAATCTTGTGTTACGTTTGACATGTTGTCAGTGGGGTCGTGGTTTCAGGCGGCCCGGCGCGGCGGATTCTGCTGAATCCTGCAATGCTGGAAGGACCTCGTGCTGACCGACAGCGTTACTCCAAACTGGCTTTTGGTTGCCAGGGTGAAGCTCCGCAGCGCCTGCGGAAGGAAACTTCACCAGTAGAAATAACGTGCCGACTTGCGCCGCCGCCCGTGAGACAAGCAATTCCGAATTTCCTGCCTGCGGGCCGATTTAGACGCTCTCAGAACAGCGTCAAATCAGTCAGAGATCGGCCAAATGCGGGCATTGGAGGTAGGAATTACCTGCTCAGGGAGGAAAATAGGCATTTTTGAGGCTTTGGCAAGTCCGGAACGGTGAAGGCCATCGCCCGTGGTGAGATTGTTGAGCAACTTGGCGCGATCTTATATTTATTTTCCGAGCATCCTTTGCAACTTCGAAGATGGGGGAAATCCCCACCAGCTTTGTGAACTAATCGTTTGATTCGCCTGAACAGATGGATGCTATTGGAGGATGATTAATTTGTTCTCCACGCTCCGAGCTCTGTACAATGCTACTGCAATCGGACTATTGGTTTTACTGACCGCAAGTGTTAGTTGCACCACCACCTATGACTCCGCAGGGCGTCCCGTCCAGTCGGTAGAGCCTGGAACTGCGGTGGCCGCTGCAGCCGCTGTGGGAGTGCTAGGGTATGCCATTGCCCAAAATAATGATCGCCCTGACCGTTACCGGAGGGATAGATACTACCCTAGGAGGGATCGTTATTACCGTGAGCATGACCGCTACCACCCACGTGGCCGCTATCACCGCTACCGCTGAATGATATGTAAAATTCTGAGGTCTTACTTTGTTTCCGAATAGTCAGTGGCTTCTAGGATCAAAGATTTCACTCCGTCTGGAACTGTTAAAGGCCCTCCGGCTTCTTTTTCAGAAGCTTCCTTTGCGTTGATCCATGAAGGATCTGCACGAAATGCATCGAAAGAGGCGGTCATCGCTGCCACGTCTTTGTGGGCAAGCAAATACACCAACGTCTCGTCCGCACCCGGCTGGCCAGATTGGAGGTTCCAGTAAAACAAGTTTGTCATCCCATGCTTGGCAAACAGCGCTGTGGTGTGATCGCGAAAGCGTGCATTGATCTTTTCTAAGTTTCCGGGAGTTGCGGTGTAGGTGCGCAGCTCAAAGATGCGTGGTGGCGCAGACGAGGCATTGATCGGTGGTGAGTAATCCGTCGCTACTAGAAATGTAGTCTCAATCTTTGCCACTAGCTTGCCATTCTCCTCGCTTGCCTTTTGCACCGCCTGCCACGCTGGGTCTGACATGAACTTTTCCCATGAGGCATCTCGCGCCTCACGATCTGGGTAGGCGAGCACATAGATCAATCGATTTTCTAGATTCTCGATGGGCGACCAGTAGCCGAGATTAGTCATTCCGTGTTTTGCAAAAATCTTCGATGTGTGATTTTTGAACCGCGTCTGCAACTCAGCAAGTTTCCCCGGCTCAGCATAGTAGACACGCATTTCGAAACAACGTGTATCCTTTTCAGCAGCAAGTGCAGTTAGAGTAGGAAGGATAGATAACATGGCGAGCTTGATCAGATGCATGGAAGGGCACTGACACATAAATTTCCAATCTCGCCAACTGTATATTTAGCCGATCTTAAAATCGGTGCTTGGACTCAGTCCAGCAGATGATGGAATCACTAATCGATTGGCTGTTCTTCCGGCAAAGCATGCGGGCGATAGCGTAGCAAACAACCCACACCGCTATGGACTGCCAAAAGTTCATCCCCCTCACATACCTCAATTGGTAGATCTCGCGCAGTGGCAAGGCGGGTGAGCTCTTCTCTCACTGAGTGTGGCAATTCTTCTGAGATTACCAGTTCGGCCGCATAACCACCGAGAATTGCATTTCGCGAATTTTCCACTCCTACCACGGCGAGCGCTCGTCGCCTAACTTGTTCGTGAAGGCGCTCAACCGTGTTATGAGATTCTATACTTTCTGCTTCTATGAATTTATCAATCGCATGATCCAACACCGATGAAAAATCCCTGCTTGAAGGAGTCTTGAGCAACTCACCGACGAGACGGCTGGCGATGTGTTTTGGTAAAATTTCTCGCAAGCCCGCAACGTGGCGTGGGTTTCCAGCAAGAATCAGGTGATTCAGCCCGCGTTTCGCCATTAGATTGGTGATGATGGTGACTTGGTCTTGCTGGAAGCGGCGGTCACTCTCACGCTTCCATTGGTGGAAATGTTCGCGACCCCATTCACGGCTCAATCTACCGCCGAGTTCAGGGCGGTTTGCGAGAATTTCTTCACTGATCGCGCCAAGGGTGACCTCGAAGATCTTTGAAAATTCATCTGTAGCGATGACTACCACAAAGCGATGGAAGCGATCTTTTAACTGCACTAGCGGAAAAATAGAAGGCACGGTGGAAACTGCAAAGTGCATTCCCATTGCAGCGCTGAAGGGAAGCACTAACAAAAACGGATTGTCACCACGGCGGCTAAAAACAACCACGCTTCTAACTTCTTCGGGCCAAACACTGGCGATTGCGTCTTCTATATCATGTCGTGAATCATCGAAGGCACGGCGTTGTGCTGGTTTCAATGTTGTACGGGCAGCAGTGGCCCAGTGACATAGTTTCGAGCGAAGGAAGTCTGAATTTTCTAACAGGTCAAGATACGCGCTTATGAGAGGCTGATCTGTTTCGGGGAGAGTCACTAACTCGGATAGATGAATGCGAAGGGACTCAATTTCATTGATGACCACAGCGGAGGTTTTGTTGGTTGTCATCCATGCAGTTTATACCTTCAGTCAAAAATACATCATAGAATCTCCTTAGCATTTTCCACAGCACTAATGGTGACAGGTATAGGCATAAGGTTTTCAACCTGCCACAACAGTAGCACTCGACATGATAAACCTATCATTTTAGGCAAGTTGAAGCACCTAACTCTATATAGTATCTTTGCCTCGAACCATGGCCAAGATTGATGATGGATTGAGGGTCTTTGCGCGTTCTTGAATAGCAGGGAGGTGCTGGGCGTGGAGTGTGCGCGCTTGCTCACTGAGTGAGGTAAACAAACCTTTCATTTCTGGTCCGGCGAGACGTTTTCCGCCGCTGTGATATTTCTCTGCGAGATGGCCGATGGCATACGTCGAGGCGAAAGAAAACGCCGATCCAGTGGCTTGGTTCGCGATTTTACCCGCTGTTTTGCCACCAAGTTTCTTGCCGAATCCGCCGATGAGTTTGCGTGCGAAACCCTCGACCACTTGCGAGCCGAAGCCTACCCCTGCGGTGGCTAAAAATTCTTTGATCAACGAGCGGTCTTGCTCCACGCCATGAGCTTTCCCTATGCGATAGACCATCTTCATTTGCATTGGGATGATCGCCAAGGTGGCAAAGGTCTCTGGCAGGAGTTCGAGTGCACCATTGAGAATGGAATATTTGAGTATCATGCTGCTGTTATCAACTGGGCTACTAAGCCCCTCAGCATGGGAGATGGGCGCGAGTGCAAGGGCATCTACCTCGTCATCAATAGCACTGGATTCGTCGCTCGTGAGTGAAAGTGCGGTACGCAGGCGCGTGAGGAATTCTTGCTCCGGATCTGAAATTGTGCCGCTCGCTTCGCAGATTCCGCGGGCCATTTCGTAGGCGAGCATTCGGTTTTGTTGAGATTCAAGTCCAATGACGACTGACTCGATTGAGATCTTCCCCATCAGAATTTTCCGTGAAATTTCCGCGAGGTTCTCGGATTCTAATTCCTCAACGATTGTTGCAATCTGGGAA
>JAYULG010000304.1:0-9567 GCA_043763755.1 Akkermansiaceae bacterium
GGCGACTACCACAAATGGCTGTTAGAAAACCGTGCTGAGTCTCTGGAAAAGTCCTCCGCAGAATCTCTCTTCAACGCCATTGCCCCATTTTACCTCTGCATGGTGCTCTACACCGTCTCATTTCTCTGCGCCACGGTTTCGTGGCTTTGGCAGGGTGCCATTCTCCGGCAAGCTGCTTTCCGCGTCATGCTGCTAGGTTTAGCCCTGCACACCCTCGGCCTGATCGCCCGCATGATGTTAGAAGGCCGCCCACCCGTTACCAATCTCTACTCATCCGCCATTTTCATCGGCTGGGGGGCCATCCTTCTCAGCACCGTGCTTGAACTTTTTCACCGCAATGCGATCGGCACCACAGTCGCCTCAGTCGTCGGCTTTGCCACCCTGCTCATCGCCCACCACCTCTCACTGTCTGGCGATACACTTGAAATGATGCGTGCCGTGCTTGATACAAATTTCTGGCTCGCCACCCACGTCGTGGTCATCACCCTCGGCTACTCAGCTACGTTTCTGGCCGGCGCAATTGCCAGCGTCTATTTGATACGCCGTGCATTTGGACGCATCCCGGCTGCTACTGCCGCCTCGCTGCGCGGCATGGTCTATGGCGTGATTTGTTTTGCCACGCTGGCCAGCTTCGTAGGCACCGTGCTCGGTGGCATCTGGGCAGACCAATCATGGGGCCGCTTCTGGGGCTGGGATCCCAAGGAAAATGGCGCGCTCCTGATCGTCATTTGGAATGCCATGATCCTGCACGCCCGCTGGGGCGGCATGGTTCGCGAGCGCGGCATGATGGTGATGGCAGTGTTCGGAAACATCGTCACCAGTTGGTCCTGGTTCGGCACAAACATGCTCGGCATCGGCCTCCACTCCTATGGTTTTACCGATGCTGCTTTCTTCTGGCTCAGCGCATTCATGGTCAGCCAACTCCTAGTCATGTCACTCGGCATGATTCGCAGAATAGCACACCAAGAACCTATCACCGCCCCACCAAAGCCCCTGTGATTCATGGATGAATCTGACATCCATTTTCCAGCCGTAAATGGGTTCAACATTTGGGCTTAGAAGGAAATTAAGGTTGCGGATCAAGCAGTCTCTCTCTTCATCTGCGTCTATCCTGTCCATCTGTGGCTAGCCCTGTCCCCGCCCGTAATGAAAACGAGAGCTCATATTTTTCCCGACGATAGACTCGAGACGAGGAACTTCTCAGGCGCGAGTTTAGCACTGGATGATGACATAGCTTTGACAATTCTTAGTTGCACTATATAAACTGAGAACTTGATTTTAGGTAAAGAACAAGGCCAAATGTGAAAACTATATCATGTTGCACCAGCTTGCGCATATAAGCATATCCGTCTGCGTGAAACCGCATCACCCGCTATCTGTTCCCAGTTTTTACCCTGTTTTTATCCATCAAAAAGAACCTACCAAAATGATAGTAAAAACGAACTATACCCACATGACAAAAGATCAGCCATATCGGCATCTTGCAGGCAAAAGAGACTAGGATTCTTGATTGCTAGACTTGCATTTTGCACTACGCACCACTCACAAGGTCAACAACGAGCAAACCATCGATTTTGAAGGTCAAAGCTACGAGGGCGGCACGACAGCCCGAAAGTCGGTAACTATCATGCATCATCCAAACCAGAAATTCTGGATTATTGACCAAGATCCAAAAGAGATTTGGCCCTCAATTTTAGGCACTTTTGCACCCCACAAAATATCCAGTTATATATTGTCGACGACACGGCGATAATAATCCCTTGACCCAGGCTTTTCACGAACGTAACGCTTTCCGCTGTGAAAAGGTTGGTAACAATTCTTTTGCTGATCTGCGTGGGAATCCTAATTCCGGCGGCGGCCTCGCCTGCTCGCGTTTGTTTTCTGGAATGGGGGCTAGAGTCCGTACAAGGCGAATCCAAGTGTTGCCAAGGCTGCAGCCAAGGAACAGAGCTGCCCGATCCTTGCTGTCTTGATCTCGAAAAGCTGCCGGACGCGCCCGCTCCGCAGTTTCCTACGGAGCTTCCCGCCATCGGGATTGTAAATCTTCCGGCACCGATCTGTTTCAGCCCTGTGATGATAGAAGTTGGCAGCGAGTGTTTTTCCGTTTCGGAGCCGATCCGTGGCCCGACCTCTCCTGCCGCCTACCGGGCGATATTGGGAATTTGGAGAATATAAGGGCGGCAATCTAGCCGTTCGTGGCCGCGCCCCTTTTTGGGAAGCGGCCAATGCATACCCTTTGCATGGGGCTTGCAGACCTCTTCATTCCCAATTTTTTATGGACCAAACTTCATCTCTTGATTCCCTTTCACGCCAAACATCAGGCCAGAAACCCGCCCGCCGCAGCCCTGCTTGGATCATTCCACTGGGCATTGCAGCAGGGTTCGCGATCCTGTTTTTCGCACTTTTTCGGGATCGACTTCTGCCCGCTCCAAGCGTGGAAGTCGCAGTCGTGCTTGCCACCATCACAGACTCGGCTGAACGATCTGTTACTTCAGGCACGGCGGCTCTTGGTGGAATGTTGTTCCAAGCCAGCGGCTGGATCGAACCAGACCCACTGCCCATCAAGGCGACCTCCTTGGTAGATGGAGTCATTGAAAAGGTGGAGATTCTCGAAGGACAATTGGTGAAAAAAGATGAAATTCTGGTCACTCTAATTTCCATTGATGCACGGCTTGCACTAGCCACCGCCGAGCAAAAGCACCGCACTCTCCAGTCAACGCGCGATGCTCACTTCGCGGCGATCGAGGCAGCCAAGGAGAAACTCAAAGGCATCCAATCCATGGCCCAGGTGGCGCAAGCCCTGCGCGAGGAGGCGGCTGATCGGTATGCTCGCCTGCACGATCTTCCAGCCGGAGCAGTTCCCGCGCAGGAGATTGTTTCGGCCAGGATTCGGGTGACGCAGGTAGATTCCCAACATCTGGCTGCCGTGGCTGCCATCGGTGAAGTCACAGCCGAGATCGCGCGGCTTGAAATTGAGACCCGCGTGAGAGAAAGCGAAATCCGTTCCGCCGAAATCGAAGTGGAAAAGGCGACACTCGCTCTCTCACGAACGATTATCAAAGCCCCTACTGACGGGCGCGTGCTCCGGCTACTCGCCGTTCCCGGGCAGAAAAAAATGCTGCAAGACAATGATGTGGAAAGCTCCACCATCGCGATTCTCTATGATCCCGCGAAGCTCCAAGTCCGGGTGGACGTTCCTTTGGCCGATGCCGCAGGCTTGCAAATCGGACAGGCAGCCAAGATCCGATGCAGCTTGCTTCCAGAAAAAATTCTTGAGGGCGTAGTCACCCGCATCGCAGGCGAGGCTGATCTCCAGCGGAATACCCTCCAAGCGAAGGTCAGCATCACCACTCCGGTGGAGCAATTACGCCCAGAAATGCTCTGCCGGGTGGAGTTCCAAGCACTGGCCAAACCTGGAACATCCACTCCACAGGCCGTATCCGGTAGCATCGCAACATGGATTTCGGAAGCCGCCATAAAAGAGGGAGTCGCATGGGTTTGTGATCCCGAATCCAAGCGAGTGCAGAGGCGGGAAATCAAAACAACATCCGAAAAACGGGAGGGCCACATCCGCATTGCCGAGGGGCTCCGTCCCGGAGAATGGGTCGTCCTCTCACCACAAGATTTCAAGCAAGACCAGCGCGTCAAACCTACCCTCAAATAGCCATGAACGAAGCCATGATCCAATGCCGCGGTGTCTCGAAAAGCTACCACAAAGGCAGCACCGTAGTGACACCACTCGAAGCCCTCGACCTCGATGTTTCAAAAGGCGAATTCCTCGCATTGATGGGACCTTCAGGCTCCGGGAAAACGACGCTGCTCAACCTGCTATCCGCCATTGACTCGCCTACCAGCGGCTCCCTAGTGATCGCCGGCATTGATATCAGCAAGCTCTCCCGCCGCGAGCTGACCAAGTGGCGGGCCGCGCATGTGGGCTATATTTTCCAGCTCTATCATCTCATCCCAGTGCTCTCCGCCTTTGAGAATGTGGAGTTGCCCCTGCTGCTCTCTTCCCTTTCAAAAAAGGAGCGTCACGCCCGCGTGGAAACCGCCCTCTCGCTCGTCGGCCTGGCTGACCGCATGCACCACACGCCGTCCGAGCTATCTGGCGGGCAGGAACAACGAGTCGCCATCGCCCGCGCCGTGGTGGCTGATCCACCGCTGCTCGTGGCGGATGAGCCCACCGGCGATCTCGACCGTGAATCCGCAACACGCATCCTCGAACTGCTCCGCCAATTGGCACGCGATCATGGCAAAACCATCGTGATGGTGACCCACGATGCCAAGGCTGCCGCCGCCGCTGATCGCACGCTGCATTTGGAAAAAGGCCAACTTTTAGAAAACCTGCACCCATGAATCCCATCTTCAATCTGCTCAAGCTCGCGTGGGTCCAACTCACCCGGCATCGCGTCCGCTCGCTACTCACCATTTTCGGCGTCGCATCCGGCATGTTTCTTTTCACTGCCGTGGAAACGCTGCAACACTCGCTCGGCAAGGCGACGGAAGCCTCGGCGGCGGATACCACGCTCGTCGTCTATCGGGCAAATCGTTTTTGCCCATCGGCAAGCCGCTTACCTGAGCACTACGCCGATGAGATCCGTGGGATCGAAGGCGTCCGCGAAGTCATCCCCGTGCAAATTGTGGTCAATAACTGCGGAGCCTCATTGGATGTGATCACTTTCCGTGGGGTGCCGGAAAATTTGCTCAGAAAATTTGCACCTGAAATCGAGATCGTGGCGGGCAGCGAGGCGGAATGGCTACGGCGTGATGACGGGGCACTGCTTGGCGAGGTCTTCGCTCAGCGGCGTGGTTTGAATCCGGGAGATCAGTTTGACGCGGCTGGCATTACCGTCACGGTTTCTGGCATTCTTCGCTCGCCATTTGCACAGGATAACAACGTCGCCTATGTGAAGCTGCCCTTCTTGCAACAGGCATCGCGGGCGGGACTTGGCGTGGTTACGCAATTCAACGTGAGAGTCACCGAGTCAAAGCAGCTCGAACCCGTGGCAGCCGCCATCGACGAGCTCTTCCGCAGCGGGCAAGATCCCACCGATACACGCCCGGAAAAAGCGTTTTTCGCCGAGACAGCTTCCGAACTCGTCGAGTTGATTGGGTTTACTCGCTGGCTGGGCGTAGGTGCGGTCATCGCCGTGGGTGGATTGGTAGCAAATGCGCTATTGTTGGTGGTGCGCGGGCGGGTCAGGGAAAACGCAGTGTTGCGCACTCTCGGATTTCCGGGTCGGGCCATCGGCATGCTCGTTCTCAGTGAAGGCGGCATGCTAGGATTCACCGGTGGCGTGGTGGGCGTAGGGATGGCAGCCGCTTTCCTGCGCTGGCAAAGTTTCACCATGGGGAACGAAGGCCAGACCCTCGCGATCCAGCCAGACATCACCGTCATCAGCATCGGCATTCTCGCAGCATTGCTTCTCGGGATTTTCGCCTCCTTGTGGCCCGCCTTCCAAGCGATGACTCAGCCCATTGTCAAAAATCTCCGCAGCTAACATCCCATGCTCCCTTTCAGCTACGCCGTGCGAAATCTTTTCCGCTCCAAATCCAGACTGCTCCAAACCATCGGCGGCAGTGCCATGGTCGTGCTGCTGGTGATGGCTTCCGTCGCCATCAACAATGGGATGAAGCGCGTGCTTTCCGCTTCTGGGTCTGATCGAAATGTGATTCTCGTAGGAGCTGGCTCGGAGGAAAGCATCGAACGCAGCGAAGTTCCGGAAAATACCTCCGGCATCGCGGAAGCAGGGATACCCGGGATCTCGGAAATCCTCGGCGTGCGCGCCGTCTCCAGCGAGATCCACTACATGAACTACATCAGCCTGCCGGATGGGCGCAGAAGCCAAGCAATGCTCCGCGGAGTGACTCTCCAAGCCCTGCGCGTGCATCCAGAAGTCAGAATCGCAGAGGGCACTTTCCCTGGCGCTGGGGAAGTCATGGTGGGCCGCCTCGCTTGGCGAAAACTCGGCCTCCAGCAAAGCGATCTCAAAGTCGGCGGCATCCTTTTATTGGAGAATCAGAAATTGATCATCTCTGGCATCTTCGCCGCGCCGGGCACTGTTTTGGAATCTGAAATCTGGGCCACACTAGGCGATCTACGGGTCCTCGCGAAGCGTGAGACGCTCTCGTGCGTGGTGCTCCGGCTCGATGATCCAGCGGATTTCACGGAAGCGGATCTCTTCGCCAAGCAGCGCCTCGATTTAGAATTGAGCGCCATGAGGGAAAGCGATTACTACAACCGCTTGAGCGCCTTTTTCAAACCGTTGCGGGCCATGACGTGGATCACCGCCGGACTCATCGCGGCGGGCGCACTTTTCGGCGGTGTAAATACCCTCTACGCCGCATTTGCCTCTCGCGTCCGGGAAATGGCGACGCTGCAATCCATCGGCTTCGGGCGGGGTGCGCTACTGGCGAGTCTTGTCCAGGAAAGCACCTTGGCCTGCCTCACTGGCGCACTTTTCGCCTCAATCGTCGCCGTCGTTTTACTGGATGGCAGAACCATCCCATTTTCGATCGGCGCATTCACCTTGGAGGTCGGCCCCAGCGTCGCCATCACAGGCATTGTCACGGGCCTGCTGCTCGGCCTGCTCGGTGCGCTCCCACCCGCTTTCCGCTGCCTAAAACCACCGCTTCCCACTGCTCTCCGCATGTCCTAACTCACCATTAATCCATCTACTAAAAATCATGAAAATCAAAGTCGCCTGCCTCCTCATCACCGCCGCTGCCCTCCTCGCCTCGTGCAAAAAGAAAGAAGTCTCTGCGCCCGCTCCATCAGCAACTTCCCCAAGCACCGCTCTTTCCAAAGTGCTAAAAACATCGCCCACCGGGGAGGCAAAATCCATCCACCTCATCCGCGCCACCGCCAAAGCTGGCGATGAAATCACGGTCAGCGGGAAAATCATGGGCAACAAGAAACCTTTTGTGGAAGGGCGCTCCGCCTTCATCCTCGGCGATCCCGAAGTGCTAACTCCTTGCAATGCAAACCCGGACGACGATTGCAGCACTCCTTGGGACACTTGTTGCGATTCCAAGGAGGACAAAAAACGCGGCATCGCCACCATCCAAGTGGTGGATGCCGAAGGCCGTGTGCTCAAAGAATCAATCGAAGGCATAGGTGGCCTCGCCAATCTCGCAACCGTCACCGTCAGCGGCACCGTCGCCCCGGGATCCTCCGCAGATCTCCTCATCATCAACGCCCAAGCCATCCGCACTGGCCAGCCAAATTGACCTCAGAAAATAGATCCCCCACTATGACAAAGCCGATGCTCGGAAGAGGCACCACCCCACCTGTTTCGCAAAACCAGCGGCTCGCCTGTTAGCCTCCTAGCGCCTCCAGCTTTGCCCTCATCTGTTCCTTGGTGATGTTCCCGCCTACGAACTGATCCTTCACCTCTCCGTTTTTGAAAAATAACAGATTCGGCACGGAGCGCACGCCATAGCTTGCGGTGACTTTCATGTTCGCGGCGGCATCAAGTTTACAAACCTTTGCCGAAGCCCCCATTTCACTGGCAAGCTGCTCCAGCACAGGCGCGAGCTGCTTGCAAGGGCCGCAGTGTTCCGTCCAGAAATCCACCAGCACAGGTATGTTGCAATCGAGCACTTCGCTTTGGAAATTCGTTTCGTCTAGATGAATGATTAAGAGCGAGGAATGCGAAACCACGCTGGCTTGTCAAGCGCCGACTCCATCGCACCCATCACCGTGCTCCACAACCTCAGGCACGTGGCACCCAAGGTAAAAACACTCACCCGATTTTCATCGCCCCTCGCAGCCGCCGCTTGCTAGCCTCCGCACCATGCCGCCGGATGCCATCGACTCCTTCATCTCTCGTTGGGAAAACTCCGGTGCTGCCGAGCGCGCAAACTACCAGATGTTCCTCTCCGAACTGTGCGATATCCTCGGCGTTCCCCGCCCACATCCCACCTCGCCAGATCCCGCGAAAAATCGCTACGTCTTTGATCGTGCCATCGCCCGAGTAAATCCAGATGCCTCTTCTGTCACCAATTTCATCGACCTCTACAAAGCACGCTACTTCGTTTGCGAAACGAAACAAGGTGCCTCTGCGGACTCAGCCGCCACGTATGCCGCTACGAAATCCGGCCACGGTAAGCGCGGCACTCCCGCCTTTGACCGCGCCCTCGAACGCGCCTTCCACCAAGGCCGCGGCTATATCACCTCGCTCCCACTCGCTGAAGGCCGCCCGCCGTTTCTCATCATCTGCGATGTGGGCCATAGCATCGATCTCTACTCTGAGTTCTCCGGCACGGGTGGCCACTACGAGCGCTTCCCGGACCCGAAAAATCACCGCATCCTCCTCACCGATCTCCGCCAAGAAAAACACCGCGCCACCCTCCGCGCCATCTGGACGGATCCGTATTCGCTCGATCCCTCCAAGAAAGCCGCCGAAGTCACCCGGGACATCGCCGGCCGCCTCGCTAAGCTCGCCAAGTCTCTCGAGGCAGACGGCCACGCTGCCAAAGTCATCGCCGGCTTTCTCCAACGCTGCCTTTTTACCATGTTTGCCGAAGACATCGGCCTGCTGCCTGAGAATGGTTTCAGAAATTTGTTAGAAAAAGTCAAAGCCTCGCCCCACGGCTTCCCCGTTCTCATCTCCGCGCTGTGGAAGGAAATGGCCATTGGCACTGCCTACTCCGCTTTGCTCTTCAAGGAAATCGCCTGCTTCAATGGCGGCCTTTTCGAAAACACCACTGCCCTCCCGCTCTCGATTCCGCAGCTCACCATGCTCACGGCTGCCGCTGGCACCGATTGGTCCGCCGTCGAGCCATCCATCTTCGGCACCCTACTCACCCGCGCACTCGATCCCCGGGAACGCCACAAGCTAGGCGCAGAATACACCCCACGCTCTTACGTCGAGCGGCTCATCCGCCCCACCATCATCGAGCCACTGCGCGATGAATGGGATGCCGTCCGCATCGCCGCCGCCAACCTCCACCGCGAGGCCGATGCCGCCGAGGACCGCGCTGCGGAAATGGACGAGGAAATCAAAACACTCGGCACCACCACCGCCGCCAAGCGCATCGCCGCCGCCGCGCAGAAGCTCCGCGCCGAGGCAAAGAAAAAAGACGCGGAAGCCCTCAAGCTCGTCACCGATTTCCACCGCCACCTCTGCAAAATCAAAGTCCTCGATCCTGCCTGCGGCACTGCGAATTTCCTCTACGTCACCCTCGAACACATGAAACGCCTCGAAGCCGAGGTGCTCGAACTCGTCACCGCCCTCGGTGGCGATGCCACCTTCGAGATGAAAGAATACAAAGTCCGCCCTGAGCAATTCCTCGGCCTCGAACTCTCCCACAATGCCGTTGCCATCGCCCAGCTCGTGCTCTGGATCGGCTACTTCCAATGGCAGCGCAAAACCACCGGCAAGGCAGACACTGGCGATCGCCCACTCCTCCCGAAAGACCACACCATCCGCCAGCAAGACGCCGTGCTCGCTTACGATGAGAAAATCCCCCGCCGCGATCCCATCAGCGGGGAAATCCTCACCATCTGGAACGGCTACACCACCAAGACCCACCCCGTCACCGGCAAGGAAGTCCCAGACGAAT
>JAYULG010000305.1:0-9566 GCA_043763755.1 Akkermansiaceae bacterium
TGGTTTGTGCTTTTAGGGCTACTTCTGGCGGGTGCCATTTTGTGGTCCGTCACTCGTATCAATCGTGCAGAGGGAAATGCCGTAAAGATTGAAGAAACCACTAAAAGCATCCTCGTGGAAGACGATGCGAAAGATCGCGAAGCTCGCTCATTGATTGATGAGATCGAAAAGACGATCAAGCGTTATGTGGAGGCTTCCACTACTGCTGAAAGACTTTCGCTATCTCGCCATCCCGAACGGGTCGGGCCGTTGATGGAAAAATTCTATAACGAATCGCAACGCCTAAATCAGATTGATCCCCTTGCTGAAATCCAAGCCTTACAACCCGTCACTCTTGATAACATGGCAACATTTTGGATGGCTTCGATCATCCTTAAAAGTAACCAAAAACAAAATCTCATCCTTGAGGTGATGCAAACTGGCGAGGTAAAGGTGGATTGGGAAACCTTCGTCGGTTACCAACCCATGAAATGGGATGAATTTACCATTCAGCGCCCGAAAGAAACCCCGCTCGATTTCCGGGTGTATGTCGAAATTGACAATTTTTTTAGCCATGAGTTTGCCAATGCAAAGCGTTGGAATTCGTTCCGGCTCTCCGCCCTCAATGGTGAAGAAATTGTCTATGGCTATAGTGAGGTGGAAACTGCAACTTCAAAACAATTACTTGCGATGATTTCTCAAAGCGGCGACAGGCGAGTATCTGTCATTCTCCGCCTTGCCATACCTGATGGATTACAATCTCGCCAAGGAGTGATTATAGAAAAAATTGTCTGTGATCGCTGGATTTTTGTAAATGATCCCAGCCGCATATCTGCTACCAAACCTTTGCCAAGCAATTGAAAAAATATATCTCTCAAATGGGCGTGGCTCCGTGCATTCGCTATTTCTACGTGCTCCTAGGTTCATCCCTGTTCCTTGCCTCTCAATACGGAATTTCCCTTTGGAAGCTGACCCATTCTTCTCAAGCGATGGATAATAAATTCAGTGCGCTGGCACGGAATGAATACATGGGTTTTTTGATCATGCAGAATCTGCAGATGTTGTTGGGGTATATATTACTCGCTGTCATCGCAGCGTTTCTGATGCAGCCTTTGGTCCATTTTTGGAGCAAGAGGTCCAAGCGACAAGGTATAATTTCTATCGTCCTCAGAAGCGCTGCCTTTACTGCGCTAGCGCACGGCTATTGCACACTGCGGCTCGTTGAGACACGCCCTTATTTTCTTAACGAGGCAGAATTCGGGCATTGGTATTACAAAGCGCTTGATCTTATCCCAGCAGCGGTCAAGCCCGCATCAATGGTAAGTCTATTTATAGTTTTCCCGCTCATTTTCATTATTGTTACTACGTTCTGGCAAATTCACAGGAATGGTAAAAAGGGCTATGTTACCGCTGCATTCGTGGCAGTCATTGCTGGCGCTTTCGGCATTGCGCAGCAAACAAGCCAACGCCCTATCGCCGCCAAAGCTGCAAAGGGAAGTCCACAAAATATTATCATCATCGGATCTGACTCGCTCAGAGCAGACCGCCTAGGCTGTGCGGGCCATCGCCCAAAGCGCACCGATGGGATGGCCAAGGATGGGGTATCGCCCACTATTGATGCCTTGGCGGCCAAATCTATCCATCTAGAAAATTGTTATACTGGCATCGCTTCCACCATGGAGTCTGGAGTGCAATTGATGAGTTCACTATACCCGCAGACTCACGGTATCCGGCAGATGTATCCAGACCGCAAGACGGTCGCAAAAACTGAGCAAACAATCATCCCAATCGCCAAGATACTTCGTGAAAAAGGCTATGATACTGCTGCCATTGGAGATTGGTGTGCGGGCTACTATGAAGTTTTACCTCAAGGCATGGAGCATATCTCTGTTTCTAGCTTTGATACTTTTAAAATCTATATGAGCCAGGCAGTGGTGATGGCTCACTTTGTCATCCCACTTTATTTTGATAATCCAATGGGATATAAGTTATTTCCACAGATCGGTTCGTTTGCGCAATTTGTAACTCCTGAAGTAGTCACCCAACGCGTGGAAAAGCGCCTCGCGGAGGTGGCAGCAGCAAAGAAACCATTCTTCTGGCATGTCTTCTATTCATGCAATCATCTGCCGTACCGGAGTGTAGAGCCTTATCTAAGCATGTTCACAGATCCTATCTATGAAGGGCCTAACAAAAATGGCGTGGACTTTGATATTGATAACTTCATCGGCGGCACTTCGCTTGAAACGAAATGGCAAGCGCTTCCGCCCAAAGAAATTCAGCAGATTCGTGATCTATATGATGGCTGTACTCGCCAATTCGATTTCTGCGTGGCGCAAATAATTGCCTCAATCAAAGCGAATGGCCTAGAGGATAATACCATCGTCATCGTCACGTCAGATCATGGGGACGATCACTACGAACCTGGTGTTACACTCGGCCACGGACTTACTTTTAATGGCGGTCTTCAGGCGAATCACGTGCCGATGATCATCCACGTCCCCGGCGCCATTCCCGCCAAGATACCAGAAACGATTCGGCTCATCGATATAGCGCCTACTTTGGCAGATTTGGTGGATGTGAAGAAGCCCGCGAACTGGCAGGGGCAGAGTTTTGCGAATTGGATTCGCAAGACCGAAAAGCCAGTTTATCGCCCGTTTTATGGAGAAACAGGATTTCCTTTTATCCAATTCACCGTCCCCGGTGTGGAGCGCCCAAAGCTACCTCCGATGGATGAGATGACTTATATTGAAAAGGACTTTAATTATCAATTCGTGCTCAAGGAAAAATATGTAGAACCATTGATTCGCGCGAAGCAGCGTTGTTTGAGAACTCAGCATTGGAAACTCGTTTGCACTCCCACTGCGCATGGAGAAAGGCACTTTGGGTTGTTTCAAATGAGCAAAGACCGCCACGGGGAGATTGACCTTGCTTCACAACGGCCTGAAGTTCTTGCGCCAATGAAAGATGCCTTAACGGGCTGGATGGACCACCAAACCGAGTTTTCCATCGAGCAGATCTTCCCAGCGGGTGAGCCTCAATAAATCCTCTGTTCGGATTGCCGCTTGAGTTCTTTGTTACGGCGAAGCAGCTTTTTCCCGAGCCTCATGAAATTTCCTCTCACCCTCGCTGCCATCGCCTCTCTGGGCGTGGCGTATTCTGCTGAAGTCCCAAAAATCTTCGCCGGACTTTTCGTTCCGAACACACCTCTCAAAGCGCAAATCGGGCTGGTGCTCCCGCCGCAAGAAATCAACAAATTCATCGCAAAAGTGGAGACCGCTGCCCGCAAGGATCCTAAGTGGTTCCGCGAATTTTCCGCCGCCACCACTCCGGGAACTCCGCTTCCCTACGACGAGCGCCTCGGCCTCACTAAAGAAGAATATGATGAGTATCTAAAACTTTGGGCCGCGCGGCAGTTCAAGGCAGTCGAAGACATTACTCTCCTTTTGCGTGAGAGCCCAAGTGACACATGGACGCTCAATGCCACGGGCAAAGCGAGTATGCTTACCACATTACGCTACTTCAGTAAGAGTGATACTTTTCGCTCGCCGAATGGTGAGCTAAAACGAATCGCCGATGTTTCAGCAGACCCCACCAGCATCCTTGGTGCATGGAATGGCCTTGAGTGGAAATTTGAAGAGGAAACTGGCTTGGGTAAAACGAAGGAGAACATCGCGATTGGGCGATTCGCGGATAATCAATATGGGATCATCGTCTATCGGGCACAGGAACTTTCTAGCGAAGGGACCCGGTTGTTAGATAAAAGTATGGTAGTCCGATTCCCGCTGGGCAAGGCACCCATACCCAAGAGTGCTCCACCCAGTGCAGCCAAGCCGAAGAAGAAGTAGCCCATGACACCGCAAGCCCCGATTGGCGAGACGCGCCGGGGTTTCCGCCGCTGGAAGATCTTGTTAGGCGGCATCGTGCTGCTGCCGCTGATAGGTTTTTTATTGAGCAATCTGCTACTCACTTCGCCGTGGGTGCGCGGTTGGTTGGCTGGGAAAATCTCAAATAAAACCGGACTCGAAACTTCAATCGCAAGCGCAGAGTGGTCGCCATGGGGCGGGCTTGCTTTAAGCCGAATCGAACTCCGGCAGCCGCCTCCGCTCCGGGCAGCAATTCATCAGCCGTTGTTGAAAATCGACTCTTTGCGGCTTGCGCCGGTGTGGAAATCATGGCTGCGAGGGAGATTCGAAGTGCACTCTATCTCACTAGAAAACCCTGCGGTCACTTTACCGTTAGAGTTAGTTGCGCATCTATCCACTCCACAAATCGCAGCCCCTCCATCGGCTCCAAAAGTGACCACAGCGGCGCCTGCAGCTATCATCCCCGCAGCTCCACGAGTGGCTGATGCGCACCCCAAGTCTTTGAATTCAGCACCAACTTCACCACTTTCGGTGCTTCCAACGCGCTGGATTCATCTCACGAATGCTTCTCTAAGCATTGTCTCTGTTTCCGCTTCTCAGCCACTATTTTCAGCCACCCAGATCACCGGTTCTTTGCCCATTGCTGGAGGTCAGGCTCAGTCTCCTCTTGCCATCGGTAAAGTTACTAGCGCAGGGCAAACTACAGATACACATTCACGCGCAGAGCTTCGTTGGAAAGCACCTTTGCTGACCCTTGAACCCTATAGTTTATCGATTAACAAAATCAAGGCTACCCTCGCCGTTCAACTTGCGATGCTCAGTCATCTACCGATTCAAGTTTCTGCACAATTTCCAAATCAAGTGCTTCCTACCATTCCACTTCCGCGCGATGGTCAGGCGAATGCCGAGTCATTTGCAGTCAATGCTTCGTTCCGTGGTCTGATGCTCGCTCCTTCAACTTGGCAAGGAGAGTGCCTTGCCCAAGTTATCTCGCCCACGCTGCGATTCGGCACACACACCGCTCAATTCGACCGCGGTAGCTCCATCACGGTGCTCCGAGGTGGCGCGATTTCTTGCATCGATGCGCGTCTGATGAGTGATGAAATTTCTATCCTCGGAAATGCAACTCTACTTAGCTCAGGAAATCTAGCTGCTGCCTGCCGCATCGTCGCTCCGCCTCAGAATTTAGGTGACCTCGCACGTTTTGTTTTCCCGAATTTAGAGTCACCTGCACTCACCCCGCTGAGCACTCCACAGCGAGCTGCATTTGATCTATTTGCATTCGGAAATCTCCAGAATCTTTATCTTCAACTGGGCAAAGATGGGCCTATCCTTCCGCTGAAAACCACTCCTTAATAGCTATGAGAATTATTGCAGGTAAAGCAGGCCGCATCGCGATTAAAGTCCCATCCGCCGTCGCTAGGCCAACGACAGATTTTGTCCGCCAAGCGGTGTTTTCCATGCTTGGTGAAAAAGTAGAGCAAGCCCGTGTGCTGGATCTTTATGCTGGCTCGGGTGCGCTCGGGCTGGAGGCACTCAGCCGTGGTGCCCAGCATTGCATATTTGTGGATGAGCACCGCCAATCCATCCAAGTCATCCACGAAAATCTCGCAAAAGCCCGCCTCGAAGGTGGCCATGCAGTGAAGTCTGAAGTTATACTATTTTTAAAACGAGATATAGCTAACTATCATCTAATTTTTGCGGATCCGCCCTATTGGAAACATCATGGTGAAAAAGACCACGTTACCGATCTTTTGAAAAGCAAACTACTCACACCACGTCTCGCGGCGGGTGGCTGGATCATCGCGGAAATCTCTTCACAGCAAAAATCTCCTGAATGTGAGGACTTCATCCTCATTGCCCGCCGCGAGTACGGCAGCAGTACAATTTTGATCTACTCGGCTTGTTAAGGAAACCCATTGCCATGTCATTTTGGATCGCCCTCACGCTCTATCGCTTGCTGTTGCCCTTGCTGTTTCTTGCAGCATTTCCAGGCTGGATTGTGAAAATGCTGAGGCGCGGCGGCTTCGGCACCCGGCTGGGTGAGCGGGCTGCCATTTACACTAGCGCGCTTGATTTTGAGCCATGCGCTGCCACCCACATCCATGCCGTGAGCGTGGGTGAAACGCTGCTCGCGTTGAAGCTGATTCGGGAATGGAAAACCCTAGATTCCACCCACCGCTTCGTGCTCGCCACAGGCACGGCTACTGGCCACCAAGTCGCGACGGATGCGAAAATCGCCGACCTCCGCGTCACCTACTCGCCATTGGATTTCCCCTCCATGGTGGGCCGCTATCTCCGCCGTTTCGAGCCAGCACGCATCATCCTGATTGAGGGCGATGCATGGCCGCATCTGTTGCTGATGGGTGCGAAAAAATCCATTCCTATTCACTTGGTGAATGCGCGGATCTCTCCCCGTTCCGCGCGCCGATATCAGAAATTTGCCCGCAGCATTCGCCCGATTTATCAGACTCTATCAGGAGTCGCCATCCAAGAAGCACAAGATGCCAGCATTTGGAAAAACCTTGGAGTAGAGCCATCGCGCATCCATCACACTGGCAGCCTTAAACTCGATCCCGGTAGCGGCCCCTTGCCCACGCGCCGTCCTGAATTCCAAACCTTGCTCGATGCCTGCGGTAGCAGCCGCCGCCCCATCGTCCTCGCTGCCAGCACATTCCCGGGTGAGGAATCATGGATCGCCGCCGCCATCCGTGAGGCAGCACCGCACGCGCTTCCGGTCATCGTCCCACGCCATGCAGAGCGCCGGGCCGAAGTGAAGGCAGACCTTGAAAGAGCCGGCTTCGAAGTCATCCTGCGTTCGAATTTCAGCCCGCCTGTCCAGGTTTCAGATGTTTGCCTCGTCATCGATTCCACTGGGGAGCTGCGTGACTGGACGGCCCATGCAGATGCCGTGATCATTGGAAAAAGTTTTCTCTCCACCGGTGGGCAGAATCCCGCCGAAGCCATCCTTGCCGGCAAGCCGCTCATTTTCGGCCCTCACATGGAAAATTTCGAGCCGCTCGTCAGCAAGCTCATCGCCAGCGAGGCTGGCTGGCTGGCTCGCAATTCACAAGAACTCATCACCTCCATCCAAGCGGCCCTCGCCCTAGAAAAAAATTCAGCGTTGGTGACTCGCGCGGCCTCACTTCTCAGCCCCGATGAAGGCGCCACCCGCAGAATCATCGCCCTGCTCCGCTAGTTTTGGCCTGCACCATTCCACCATGAAACCGCATTTTGAAGAACTCGATTTTCGCCCCACGCCGCTTGGCGATTTGATCCTGCGCCGCCGCCGGATGGTGATGTTAGATGACCTCATCGTTTACGAGGTTTTGTTAGGTAACGGCTATCTCATGTCTAGTTTGTTCCATGTGGTGGAAGAAGCCCTTGCGGATCTCAGCTTGGCAGAAGTGCATGGAGAGCAGCTCGATATCGTCGTTGGCGGACTCGGGCTGGGTTACACGGCTGTTGCCGCGCTCCGAGATTCCCGGGTGAGTGAAATGCTCGTCATCGATGTCATGC
This sequence comes from Akkermansiaceae bacterium, assembly GCA_043763755.1. GTDB lineage: Bacteria > Verrucomicrobiota > Verrucomicrobiia > Verrucomicrobiales > Akkermansiaceae > Luteolibacter. The sequence continues at coordinate 7,362 of JAYULG010000305.1, forward strand.
AGCCAGTCATTGAGTGGCACCGAAGTCACTTGGTGCCACTGGGGGAAACGCTCACAGCAGACCCTCGCTGCCGCCTCGTCCATGGAGATTTTTTCACCCTCGCCGCAACGCCAGAGATCGGCTTCGACCCCGATCTCCTAGGGCGGAAATTTCACGCCGTGCTTCTGGATATCGATCACTCGACCACCAAGTTTTTAGATGAAGATAATAGCAACTTTTACAGCACCGATGGCCTAACCAAGCTCGCCGCGCAACTGCACCCCGGCGGCATCTTCGCCATGTGGTCTGACGATGCGCCAGACGACGAATTTGGCCGGGCACTCGCCAAAGTTTTTACCAATCCCCGAGCCGTCGTGGTGCCGTTTTTTAATCCACTGTTAGATCAGACTTCGGAGAGCACGGTCTATATCGCCAGCAAATAAGGACCAGATTGGCATGAAAAGTCGGTCGTTTTGATTGTCTGGCTGGGTCTGGCTGTTCTTTGAAAATGGCGAGAAATCTCCCGCCATGCCTCTTTGACTAGGCCAACTCGCGCGGCCAGCGGCGAATGGCTGCAGACGCTTTTTCTGTGGGCGGCTGTCGCGCTGACGGTGATCTCTTGCTGTAACTGCCTATTGGGTTCGCGCGAACTGCTGCAGGGAAAGTGAAGTTTTGAGGGCCTTACCCGAATTGATGCCTGAAATTTTTGTTGGGGATTTTCTACTTGCAGATCTAAAAGGAAAACTTCACTACTTCCATTGCCGTCCCATAGAAATAAATGCATATTTCATAAATCACACATAACTGCTTTTGCGACCAACAAAAGCTACTGGGTCACCATCAAAACCGACAAGTTTATCCAAGACCCGAAAAAGACAGAGCTGTCGCGCCAAATCGGCGCGGCTTGGCGCGTCTTTTTCGGGGGCGCTCTTGTCGGTGCCCGATGGTGGGGCGCGATCAAGTCGCGCTTTTCCCAGTAGTTGGCAATGAATCGCAGGGCATTCTAAATCTATCATGAAGCCTTACTCTAACTTACTGCTAGCAACCTTGTTGTTGCACTCACCCGGTTTTTCCCAAGAGGAACCATCACTGGCATCCGCACATATCATCGGAGAATTGGCCGATGGCACACCACCACCGCCTGAGCCAGCTCAACGAGGCTTCACCCCTGCTCCCAACCAAATCCTATCCTCGGGAACGTTTTACCAAGCCGGGCGCAAAGTCACGATTCGCAAAATCCTCCCTATCGATCTTCCCGAGCCACCGCCACCTGCAATACTAGCTGTTGCAGATCCAATAGAAGCCCTAACACCCGATCTCGAACTTGCCACGCCCGATCAAGGCTTTCTCATGATCGGGGCGACTGTTTTTCACTCCACCGATGGCACCGTGCGCTCACTCGTCAACATCAATTCCATGGTTGGCGGCGAAGCCGTTAACTTTTGGAGCAGCGCAGACTTCGGACTTTTTTCGGGAGTCATCGCCTACGTCGGGGCGGACGGGATCACTCGCAGTCTGATGATGTCATGGGGTCGCGAGGATATCGAAAATCTCCCCCAATACCTCAACGCCCACAGCCCCGAGCATGATGCGCCACCCCTGCCAGATCTACCTGCTGGCTCCGCCACTTTCGCCATCACCACGGCCAATCCCGCACCGGAAACTCTCGCCAACATCCAGTCCCTCCACGATCTCTACAACAACGAGCACCCCCGCCTGCTCACCGCCTTCCAAGGCCGCGAACAAGCCCGCCTCCAACAAGAAGCCGACCTCAAAGCCAATCCGCCCAAACCCGCCGACCTCATCCTGAACTTTTGGGATGGACAAATTTCCACACCCACCGAGAAAGGAACCGCCCAATGAAGCGCACCAGCCTCTTCTCACTTGCTTCTTGTCTCTGGATTCTGGGATCTCAAGTCTCGCATGCCATCTTAGATAGGAACTTTAACCGCCTATCTGATCTCTGGGAAAAAGCCTATAACTCCGGTGCCCTCTACCCCGCTAACTATGATCCGTCAGCCGACCCTGATGGCGATGGCTGGATGAATAAAATTGAAGCCATCGCTGGCACCAATCCCAACGATGGCGATTCACCTCTAGGCATCGTCAGACCCACCATCACCCGCGTCCCAGCCACTCCCGGCACACCTGCGGCAAATGGCAACCCCGCCATTGATCCCACTCCTGAAACCTTCACCATCACATGGCCCACTAAAATGGGGAAGG
>JAYULG010000306.1:0-9532 GCA_043763755.1 Akkermansiaceae bacterium
AAGACCTGGGCAAAAAGCGAATGATATTGTAGTGCCTTTGGAGACGTTTCCCCAGTTCCATAAGCCTTCCTGCGCTGCCGTAAGAAACTTGGGTTAGGGAGGGATGGGACCAGCTTCATGATCCGTGGATCGGCACTGTGAGACTTTGGCTTTTTGAACTGCCGCAGCGTGAATTCAAACTTACGCCCATCTCGTCGGTTGGTGAATGTTTCTCCTACAAGTTTGCCGTATTCCATCTCGCCAATCTTCCGAAGTTCACCGCGATCTTCCACGCCAGCAAAGGCGGAAGAGTCTGCCACAACCGGAGGCGATGACAAAAGATCCTGAGTGACGGTCGGAACGAGGCTGAACGGATTGTTCTCATCCGCCACGTCCGCCTCATTACCGAGAATTTCACCCCTGTTTTTCATGGTGGCCGCATCATGCTCGCCTTGCAGATTACGCCCGGTGAGCTTGTCGAGGAAGGCTTCGTGAGCCTCCATATCAAATTTCCCTTCACGGAAGCCTTTCCTCATCGCCAATGCGCGGGCGGAGGATAGCCCCATCACGCCACTCACGGCATTCATGAGGGCGCGGAATTTTTTTGTCGCTCCCGGCGCTAGCCTCGAAAGGGCAAGTAGGTTTCTGGAAATGATGCCGGGGGAAAGTTGAATTGCCTTGTCCGCCTTGGCGCGTTTCCGCGTCCGCAGCACTTCCGCTTCCATGATGTGAGAAATCCCTTCATTGAGCATGTCGTCGGTAATGTCTGCATCGGCGATGCCGTCAGGAAGCAACGCGAGCGAAGCCCCGGCCATCGAGCCGCGCTTGAGTTTCTGGCCCTTCACCAGCTCATTGACGGCCTTGACGAAGGCAACCTTCTCATCCCTCACGATCACGCCTTTTGCTTCGAGTTCACGCAGCATTCCATGCCCCATTTCGTGGACGATGGTGGTAACGCTTGCGCCTTGGAAAAGACGATTTATGAACGTGCGGACTTGCCCGCGAAGCTCGCCAATGTTCCGCCCGAGGGCCACACGCGAAACCTCGCCAGATCCGCCGTCGATTTGCTCGTCAAGCGCTGCTTGGCGCTGGAACTGGTCAATGGCCGCTGGATCTTCCGCCGCCGCTGTCAGCTCGTCATACCGCGTGCCAAGTTCAAAGCTATTTCGAGCATTGCCGCTCTTATCCATGGCGAGGACTTCTTTGCCGCCTTCCAGAATCGTTGCCAGATAGGCGACGGTTTCAGACTTTCGGTCGCTCAGGGCCGCGCTGTGAGCCGAGGCAATTCGCATCGCGTCTGGCATGTCCTTGCCCGTGCCGAGCAGCTCGCCGCTATCGCCATCATGGACTGCTACCGTGCCGTCTGCCGCCTGCACGATGCGCGGCATCATGCCGGATGCCTTCGCTTCTTCCATCGCGGCTTTTTTGCTGGCAATTTCGGCTTCCAGCTCCACGACAGCGGCTTTGGCTTGCTCCGAATGCGGGGCGCGTCATTCCATGGCATCACCCACGGCGGCATTCAGCGAGGACTGACCGCGTGCCGCTGCTGCGTCGATGGCCGCGCTATCCGCCTCCGCAATTCCAAAAGCCCGCCGTTGCAGCGGTGTGGCCTCGGCAAAAGCACGGGCGCGGGCTTCTGAGTTTAAGCCTCCCATCGACCCGCCCACTGCCATCGGCAGCATCGATATAAATGTCGTCGCCTGCCGTGTCCAGAAACCATCGAAGGCACCATCCGTGCCGTTCTGCCACTCCGAGGCGGGGATCCCGGTATCTGCCGAGAAAGCGGCGGCGATTTCCTGCACCGCGTAGGGCGTAAGATGTTGCAGCTCTTCCACCGCAGTTTCAGCACCACCGATGGCCAGCGTGTTTGCGCCAGCGCGGATGAGGCGGTTGCTGATTTTATTTCCCAGCGCTGTAAGCACCTTGTTGAGGCCCGGCAGCTTGCCCATGGGCACGTAGGTTTGAAGGATTTCAATGGCCGTCTGCGGAATCGCCGCCGTCGTCTTCCACTCTTCCGCAAACAGGCTTGCATTCAGCTCGCTCGCGCCCGCCCGAATGGCGTTGTCGCGGAGGTCGGCGTAAGCGAAATCCTCCATGGCAAGATACATCGCCCCGGCCCCCACGCCCGGAATCATCACCGTGCCCACGGATGCAGCCACGGCGGGAATGCCGTAGAGGCCATCTTCCGCCGTCCGCCATGAAAACACGTCCTTGCTATCCTTCGAGAAATGCCGGATCGGCGCGTATTCATCGCGCTCCATTTTGCGGATGGTGTCTGAAAAATTCCGCTGAAGCAGGCGGTCTGCTTGGATGCGGTTTGCATTGGCAGTCGCCTGTGCCTTTTCACCATCACTTGCACCAAAGGGCCCAAAACTGTTAGAAATGTCACGATTGAGAGATTTTTCCAGCGCCTTCATCGTAAATCGGCTCGTTACGCCCCGCCCAATGTCATCTACCGCGCGCCCGCCGGATTTCCCGAGATTCGCCAATACGGAGGCTTGTTCTTCTTTCGGGAAGCTTTTCACCATGGTATTAAGCCCCTCCATGAAGTCCGCCCGCTCGCTTTCGTCGAGCGTTTGATAAACCTTGAAAGCCACGGCCCCGGCATCTTGTTTCTGAATTTCGTCAATCGTGTCCTCTCCATCTCCGCCACCACCAAGCAAAAGATCCGCGCCGATGCTCTTGATGATTTCTGAAGTTGTTCCCGCACCGCCCGCTTTCATCGCCTTCCAGACTTGCGTCAACTCATTGCGAAAAGGCTCCATCCGGGCGCGGCTGTCACGCTGCTGCGGATTGACGGCAGGCAGGGATCAATTACCATCAAGGAAGGCGCGGACACACTGCGGGACTGCTGCGGATTGACGGCAGGCAGGGATCAATTACCATCCAGTTGATGACTTCCGGCCAGATGATAGCGCTGCGGATTGACGGCAGGCAGGGATCAATTACCATGTGGGACTGGTAACCGTGGAATCCGTTCAGGGGCTGCGGATTGACGGCAGGCAGGGATCAATTACCATCAATAGTCTTGTCATGTAGTCACCTTACCGCTGCGGATTGACGGCAGGCAGGGATCAATTACCATGCGGCGATCCATTTACCGTCTGCGCTAGTGCTGCGGATTGACGGCAGGCAGGGATCAATTACCATCGATGGTATCCCGGTTCCAAATGGGAGTTGGCTGCGGATTGACGGCAGGCAGGGATCAATTACCATTCAGAGCGCAAGGTTAAAACTACACCACTGCTGCGGATTGACGGCAGGCAGGGATCAATTACCATCCGACATTCCGCGCTTTATAAACATCTGCTGCTGCGGATTGACGGCAGGCAGGGATCAATTACCATTGTGCACAAAACTTGCAGTCTTTGAAATTTGCTGCGGATTGACGGCAGGCAGGGATCAATTACCATTTCCAAAATTAAGCGATTGTAATTGTCCACCGCTGCGGATTGACGGCAGGCAGGGATCAATTACCATATCTCCATTTTTCGGGCGTGGAGAGCAATGCTGCGGATTGACGGCAGGCAGGGATCAATTACCATCCCCGCTGTGATCCATTCTTTTGCTGTGATGCTGCGGATTGACGGCAGGCAGGGATCAATTACCATAACAGGAGGAATACCCTACTAATCTGTATAGCTGCGGATTGACGGCAGGCAGGGATCAATTACCATTCTGCATGCAGCGGTCATGGCGCACCTTTTGCTGCGGATTGACGGCAGGCAGGGATCAATTACCATAAAATTGGGCAACAGAAGACCGAAGTTATTGCTGCGGATTGACGGCAGGCAGGGATCAATTACCATCGCGAAGCTTTATACTGCTTATAGCTATTGCTGCGGATTGACGGCAGGCAGGGATCAATTACCATGTGAGTGGGATGTGACCCGTTTCGCCGTTGCTGCGGATTGACGGCAGGCAGGGATCAATTACCATAGCCGCATTCATCAGGTGGAAATTCGGGCTGCTGCGGATTGACGGCAGGCAGGGATCAATTACCATATAGGCTTCCAAGGAAGCGAGAAGAAGCTGCTGCGGATTGACGGCAGGCAGGGATCAATTACCATCTATGCGGTGCTCATTAGCAACCCGAACTTGCTGCGGATTGACGGCAGGCAGGGATCAATTACCATAGGAGGCCCGCAAATGCTTTATTGATAAGCATTTGCGGGCCTAATGGCTAAAACATTTCGAGCTGCGCGGGGGGATCTTCGGTGCGGGTGCGGCGTTTTCCATGGTAGATTTCCATGCGTCCGAATTGCTTATCGGTGAAGGTGGCGACGCGGACTTCCCCATCGGGTGGAACGGCCAGGCGGACACGCTTGAGATGGACCTCGGTGTTTTCCTTGCTGGCACAGTGGCGGCAATAGACGGAGTATTGCATCATGGTGAAGCCGTCCTGAAGCAGGTCCTTACGGAACTCGGTGTATTGTTTGCGGGCCTTTTTGGTATCCACCGGGAGATCGAAAAATACGATGAGCCACATACAACGGTATCCGGAGAGGTGCATGATTGAATCAGTAAGTCGGAGAATCGAGGTGATCGTTTTCCCGGGTGAGAAGGCGGTAGAAGCTGGCGATGTAGCGGGGGAGCACGGCCATGAGGGGGCCGCTGCTCTCCTGGAAATCCACACTGGTGCTGAGGAGGGCGAGGAGGGCGCGCCGATACTCGGGGAGGAGGGTGGCGGGGGAGGAGTTTGTGGCGTTTTCCAGAATCTGGTGGACGGTGCGGTCCACGAGTGGGCGGAGCGGTTCCATGAGATCGTCTGCGAGGCAATACGGATTGTTACGGCGGTGGTGGAAGACGCCGAGCGCGGGCTGGAGGCCAGCGGAGACGAGGGCACGGGCAACGGCGGCACGGACGATGGCGTAGCCGTAATTGAGGAGGAGATTGAAAAGACTGGCGCTGTCGAAGTCCCGTTGATCCCCATTTTGGTAAATGTGAGGGAAGCGGGCGGCCCAGTAGATTTTGGCGGCGCGGGCCTCCGCATTGTCGGGATCACCGGATTTCACGCCTTGGGCGATTGCGAGGAGTTTGTTCCGCTGAGGCGCTGAGAGTTCGCGGCCCTGGGCGGTGATCTTGGCTTGGACGATGGCTTTCCATGCGCTTTTACGGGCGGGCAGGCCGGCCTCTAGCTGGGCCATCATGCGGGGGACTAGCTCGGTGTGGGTGGTGGTGGGTAGCAGCATGCCCGAGGGGAGGTGCTTTTCATTACAAATGACGACTGCAGCCCCGGCATCGAGCAGGGCATTCAAAATGGCGGCGGAGAGGGAGATGGCAGGGTGTTGGAGGACGAGCACGCCAACGTCTTCGCAAGCGAATTGGCGGGTTTCTCCGTCTCCCTCACCGAACTGGATGATGAGCTGGTTTTGGCGGAGGGAGAGGCGAGCCGGGCGCTGGGAAATTTCTAGGGTGTGCTTGATCATTTGCGGGATGTGATCCAGGGGCTAGGAGGCATCCCGCAGCTCGCCATGGGGGAGGACATCCACTTTGGTTGGATGAGGGAAGTTTTTGAGGAATGTGTTTGGTTTGGCGGTGATTAAGATGCCGTTTTCATCACTTGAGTCTTCCGTTTCCGTTGATTTTTTCTTCCGTGCATCCGTATGGAGGACGAATTTCACCTGCAAGGTTGTGGCTGCCATGGTTTTGTAGATGAAGAGGTTTCGTGCTCCCTCGGGTCCGGCGAGAATGGCGTCCCCTTTGCAAAGGTGCATGAGGTATTCTGCGGTGGGCTGGCCAAGAGGTGGAGTTTTCTGGATGAGGGGGAGTCTCTTGGCCTTGCGGTGGGTGACTTCCAGTAGGGTCACGGGAACAAACAGGCATCTTTTGTCATCCAAGGTGAATATGACGAAGTGGTGGGTATTTCCAGGGATGACGAGTTCTTTGGGATTGTGCTCTGGCCGGAGCGGGATGGCCGTCTTCTCGCGGGTAAGCAGGCGCACTTTGCGAATGGGGGTGCCGGAGGGCATGGTGATTTTCCCGTGCTCGGCATCGGCAAGGGGGTTCTTATCGGCGAGTTTTTTGGCTAGAGCTTTGCGGAGTTTCGAGTCCTCGATGGCGGCGATGATGGGCGCATCGAGCGATGGATGCTGGGTGAATAGATCGCGGACCTCGGCGGTGAGTTTTTCTGTAAAATCGCTGCGGTAGAGGCGTCTTTCTTGCTGGACGTAGGCGGTGACGATTTCGCGGATGCGGTCGTCTCGGATGTCTTTGAGGGTTTTGAGTTCCGGCTTGAGCGAGGCTAAAGCTTTTCGCACGACGACGGTGCCGGGGGTGGTGGTGGCTCCGTAGTTGGTCTCTTCATGGAGGGGGCCGGAGACTTTACGATCGGCACGGTGGGAGACCCAGATGGCGTCGAGGGTGGATTTTACCGCCGCGGGGAATGCAGGCCAGGGCGATGAAAGGTCATCGGTGGAGGGCTTGAAGCGGAAGAGGCGGTATTTCTTGCCGTCTTTGGTGCTGGCTTCCTTCCAGTTACTTTGGTGCTTGAGGCTCGCGGAGATTTTCTGGACGAGGCTGGGGGTGCAGAGGGCGATGACGATGGCATCGAGCGCGTGATGGCGGTGGTCCTCGCGGTTCTTCGATGTTGGGCCATCGAGCACGGGGTGAGCGGGCTTGGGGGTGGTTTCCAGCAGGTGCTGAATTTCCCAACGTTTGCGGAGGAAGGCGGTGTGCTTGCCCTTGGTGCAGAAGACGTGGTGCGGCTGTGCGACGAGGACCGATAAATAATGGCGGGCGGCGCGGGCCATGTAAGCGGTATCATTGAGATCGCCAGAGGTGAAATGGTCCGGAAGCTGGGTGGCGGCGAGGCGCTTTTGCTTGGCCAGGGGGAGGGAAAGGGAGGCGGCGAGCTGGATGAGATTATCGAACTTCGTGGGATCTGCCGCGAGCCAGATGGCGGGGAGGCGGTCGTTTTTCGCCCGGTTCTCTGAGGAGAAGCAGAGGACTTTGTTCATGTAGGAATCATCCCCGGCGCGGCGGGGGTAGATGTGATCGATATCGACTTGGCCGCTGGTGAGCGCCTCGGAGTTGATGGTTTTGCCGGAGTAGAGGCACTGTTCTTTTTGCTCGATCCAGAGGCGGTAGAGCAGGATGGCATCGTGGGTGGGCCAGATCTTCATCTCAAGTAAAGCGGCAGAAGCGAAAGCGCGGTCTTTTTCGTTTTGCTTGGTGAACTTGAGGTGCTCATCGCGTTGCTTGGCGTTCATTTTTAGGTCGCGGGCCATCTCGATGTGGATGCGGGCGGGCTTGCCGTATTTCCTGACGAGGGCGTTGACGACTTTTCTCAACTCATGGAGTGAGCGCAGGACAAGGGGGTTATTGATCTGGGGAAAATGGCGATCATGGCTGGAGTGCTTTGGATCGGTGAGATCTTCGAGGCGCGGTAGGAGAGGGAGAGTGAGTTTCTGGTTCTCGTCACGGCGTGGGTAACCCGCGATGTGGCGGGCGGAGTTGGACTCATCTTTGCCTTGGTAGATGAGGCCGCGCCGCATGTGCGGAAGTAGTTTCTCCAAGGCCAGAACGGAGAGGCCACCGGTGCCGGATGGGAAGTGGAGGTGGGAGAGTTTCTCGACTTCTGTTACGGACAAGCTCGGTAGAATGGAGAGAAGGAGCTGCGCCATCACGGAATCGTTGGGCTGGGTGGCACGGCGGGTTTTGAGATCAAACTGGGGCAGGACGAGGGCATCGACGAGCTGGTTTTTCGTGGCATCAGTGAGGGTGGTCCACTTGCTGCCGAGGGCGTTCTTGAGCTTGTTTTCCGTCTCTAGACCGCTGATGGTATCGCGTTGATTTGCCTCTAAATTGAGGGTGAATTGGGCGACTTTTGGGGAGCCGGGTAGGTCAGCGATTTGCTTTTTCAACTTCGCGAGGGTTGGTTTTTCTACGCTGCTCAGGTAGGCAAGGGCGGCGGTGCGCTCGGCATCGGTGAGCGGCCGCTCCGCCGGGGCATGGGGTGTGCTGCGGTCGAATAGGCGTAAGTTGTTGAGCTCGGAAAGCATGCGGAATTCTTGAAAACGCCGAGCTGCGAGCGGGGCGCGGAATTCAGCTTTCTCGAGTTCGCATTGGCCGATGGATGATTCGCGCCAATAGACGCTACGCTGGAGGAAGGTGATGTTTTCCAAGCCGAATTGTTCCAGCAGAGATTTCCCGGCTTCGCGCGGAACAGGCTTAGTGACTGAGCAGGGATCCTCTCTGCGGACTTGAGATCCGTAGCGCAGCGTGTCATTTAGCTCTGGGTGAAACGCGGCCTGCGTCAGCCAGATGAGGGAGAATTCATCATGGATCATGGAGCGCTTTGTGTGGAGCTTTCTGATGCGTTCTTGGCCGCCACTTTCCTGATAACGATGGTGCAGGTAGTTCCCTAGTGTTTTGAAGTCGCCGTGGTGGATTTTGGACTCGAGCTGCTCGATTTCTCCCAAGATGCCCTCTAGCTCTTTCGCCTCTTTGCCCGCTTTGGACTTGCCTTCATTCTTCCGCAGGGAGAGGAATCCACGACGTTGGTTAAGGTGATAGATGATCCTCCCAATCTCTGAAAGTGATAGCTTTTCAGCAATAGCACGGGAACGCAACGCATAGACATCCTGCTGCTTCTAGATTTCCAGAGCATGGGTCTCTGTTGGCATCCAGCCGAGCTTGGTGAGGATATTGCGCAGAAGGGTGAGGCGCTTCGATTTCCGCTGGCAGCGGCGACGGGCACCGCGTTTGGCACGGCGTATTTGATTCAGGTGGGTTTGTTTGGAGGTGCCGAAGTTATCGATACCTGCTGGAAAGATGCGGACTCCGGCATCGACGAACTTGCTAGTTTCTTCAGTAACTGCCCATCCGATGGACGCGACGCCTAAGTCGATACCCAATGTGTAGCCTGTTAGTTCTTTGCTTGGACTCATGGGTTGACAGACTGGTCAACTCTCGCGATGGTGACAACGGTAATTGATCCCTGCTTGTCTGCTTTTCGTAGCAACTTTCAGAATCAGCGGGCTCTGTCCTACGGGACAACCCGCCTTTTTTGTCGCTTGTTTTAAGGGACTTGTGAGGGTTCACACGGTTTATTCAGGAGCAGCGGGTTTCATCGTCAGAACCGCAAGAGCTGCTTTATGCTCGCTGAAAGCGCAAATCAGGCTTTGCGGGCGCGAGGGAAACTGTTACGTCCCGCGCCGATGAATCAGGTGCACTTGATAGGCGGGGAAAAAGGCGGCGTGGGAAAATCAGTGATGTCGCGGGTATTGGCGCAGTATTGCATTGATCGGAATATCCCATTTCGGGGGTTTGATTCAGATCGCTCGCACGGCTCCTTCATGCGTTTTTACCAAGGTTTCACCGAGCATGTCGGATTAGAAGATTTCCAAAGTCTTGATCGTTTAGCCGAGGCGGCCCTGCGCGACGATGGCGTGCAAGTGGTGGTGGACATGGCTGCACAAAGCAGTGCTTCGATGCGTGGCTGGCTCGATGACACCGGCGTGCTCGAACTTTTCCGTGAGGCGGGAGTCGTGGTGAATTGCTGGCACATTCTTGACGATGGCAAAGACTCCTTGGAAATGCTCTCACGGCT
>JAYULG010000307.1:0-39701 GCA_043763755.1 Akkermansiaceae bacterium
TCCTATATCACTGAATGATCCGTTTGGGCTTTGCGCACAAAGTGGCTGGAGTCAAGCAGGGCAATTCGCAAGTGATTTCGGGCAAGGACTTCTTGATTATACTTGGTCCGACATGGGAAGCCAAATCCTCTCAATCACGAGGGCAGTGGGTGATGCGTATCCCCAAATCGGCGGGGCATTGAGTGAAATCAACAGAAACATGCCCCTAGAGGCTTTGGGGCCAAATCCGGGGATGTTTTTCGCAGGCGGAGGCCAAGCTCTCTCCTCCTCCTTTAGTAGAATATCTTCACTTATAAGTTCTTCAGATGATGCCGCGTTAGCCGCAAATAGAGTAGCTCCGGCAGTTAGTGAAGGAACCTCCGTGTTTCGAGTCTGGGGAGATGAAGCTGGAGCGTGGGGGAGATCATGGACCACGGTCGATCCGCGAACAGTTCCTAACTTCCGAAATGCAGCTGGCTTACCAACTCAGAACTCTGGACGATTTGTGACTGAGGGAACGTTACAGAATACACGGGGTGTTACGACTCAGGCAGCAACACCTTTGCACGGTAACGCTGGAGGTTTGCCAGAAGTAGTCATCCCAAATTCTGCTTCACAAGTCCGTCCTCTCAATGTGCAGGGCCTCAACCCACCATTCTAACCATGAATGATCCTGATTTTTATTTGGCCTCAACAGAAGGTTATGACCTCGAACAGCCAAGGAGTTGCAAGCGCATACGGCCTATCGCTTCTGATTCGAGGACTGACATGTTGCTTATCGAAATTGATCCTCCGCTAATTGGCCAAAAATATGGATTAGGAGGCCGTGATATTAGCCTCGTGATTATTGCGCCACGCCACAAAGGCGGTTCGTTGTTCCCAATTACTGAGTGGCCGACATTCGTTCATGTCGCACGACCTTTGATCGAGAATATTGAGAGCCGAGATACGGTCGCAGATAACGAGTTTGAACTGATCGCGTGGGCAGAGATTTACAGGACCGAGGAAGCCGCTCGTCTGAAATTGATGTAATTCGCCAACATTTCCGGCCTCCAAAACCACCCTCTGGCCCGCGCTAACAACTCCCTCCCGGAAGATCGTCGCTCCGCACCCCCAAATGTTGCGCACTTATTTGACATCGTGCGCCGTTGCCAATTTATGACTGTATTGATTTCTAACAGATTACCACGATCTGATTGTTTTTCATTCCCGTTGGGGTCGTACGGTTTGATGGCAAGTACGACGTGAGGTGGAACGGGAGCTTTCATGCGTGGTGACGGTTTGGGATAGGTTTGGGATAAGTTTGGGATAGGTTTGGGATAGGTTTGGGATAGGTTTTGGAGGCATGGCGGTGGCTCCCGATGGATGGCGTTTTTCCGGATGGATGGCGTTTTCTAACGCATTTGGGCGTGGCTGATCTGGTCAGCTATGCCCGCTTGTTTTGGTTTTACGACACCATCGGTCGCGCACCGTTTCGGTTATCCCTTCGCAGGGTGCTCCTCAGCAGAGCCTGCGTCCGTTTGGCTGAAAATCTATGATCCTCTTATCCGCAATTGAGATTGAGGATGGGAGGTGCAAGTGCTTATCCTACCGGCGTTTGAAGACGAAAACAACCGAGCAACGGGTTCACCCAATGGGTGAAGGAGAATTTGATTTCAAATTCCTGCCTGCGGGCGGGCAATTTCACCTACGTGGCAGCGATGAGGCGCTCACCGCGTAAAAAGCTAGCTCACCTCAGACAAGTCCAGTAGTTAATATGCCAACTTTTGCATTACGTTTCGCGCGTGAGAATCTAATTGGAATTAGTGTTAAAAATATGCTTTTCCACTTAGGGTTAGTCTTTAAACATGATAGCGTTGATATACCGAATAAACTTATTTTTTGGACATTTCAAAGTAATCAAGTCCTCGCTGATTTGAAAAAATTTATGGAGGCCCCGTAGGCGTCCTGAACGAGCAGAATGCCTGTTACCCCATCTAACGGATCACCCCACGGATGCGCTCGAGCAATGGCTGATCCGCTTCGAGTGCATCTGCCACAGCGCGAATGACATTTAAGGTGGGTCGAGATACATGATGTTCCATACCTTCTACATCGCGATAGATCGTCTCTTCATCGATGCCAAAAAGGCTGAGAAAACGAGTGAGTGTCTCGTGCCGTTCAATGATAGCGCGGGCGATGCGTTGGCCTTCCTCAGTCAGGATGGTGCCACGGTAGCGCTCGTGTTTCACGAGTCCTTCGGCATCCAGCCGCTGTAGCATATTGGTGACGCTGGCTTGAGAAATACCAAGTTTTTTAGAAATATCTACTGCGCGGGCATAGCCCTTTGCCTCGATCAAATGGAGGATTTGCTCAAGGTAATCGTCCATGGCTACGGAGCCACTGGTGCGCTTAGAGGTAGGGGGCATGGGATGGGGAAGCTATGGTTCTGCAAGCGGCAGGGAAAGCTCGGATTTTTGATAGAGATCCGCATTGGAAGCTTGAAATTCTGCTTTGAGGCGGACGCTGAGAGTAGAAAGGTCGATAAGATGCCAGCCAGAAAATGTCCATAAGCCATCTTTGCCATCGTGCTCGATGCCCACTAGAAGGTGAGTAGCAGCAGCGGTGATTTTGAGAGTCTCTTTTTTCGGCTCAAAGTAAAAAGTGCGGAAGGTGCTCGCAGCGGAGCCATGTTCGACAAGCTTGGGATCGAGGTAGAAAATACTGTTTGATTTCAGGTCGATGATTTTGAGATCCGGGTAGCCAGAGCGCTGGTGATCACCCGTGCGAGTGGTGGGAATCTCGCAAGTGAAGCCGACCATCGCATTGATGCGCGTCTGAATCCCATCCTCGAAGAAGCGCGATGCTTCGTTGATGCGGCGCAGCTCACGGACAGGCGAGCTTGGGAGATTTAGCTCCGTAATTGAGCCAGCGATTGCCTGCTCAATCGCGCCGATGACACGCTGGTGGGCCGGATTTTGCAAATCCAGCGGGATAACAGGTTTGCCTGAGCAGGCAGTGGCAATGGTGGCAAAAGGGAACCTTCGCTTTGATAAATTTTCGCCCAGCAGGGAATGGACTAATTCCGAATCGCCAGTGGCTATGTGTGCGGTCGCGTGCGGTGGCGGCAACATGCGCATGGCTAATAAAACAAGTCCGCCGCCTAGTAGAAATGATAGGGCTAGCTGTGAAAAACGGTCCATCGGCTTTGGGGTATTCATGTGCGTTTCGATTGATGCCAAACGGAGGTATCTGGGTGAAGCAAGATTTCAAGGGGTGCCTGGGCGAGCTGCATGGAATCAATGAGATGGGCGAGCAGCACGAGCGAGGCTGCGGCATCGAAGAGCGCATCGTGCCACGATTTTTCAGGCACCAGCCGCTCGATCTGTAAGGTGAGGCCATGATGGCTACATAGCGCACCTAACGAATGATCTGTTAGATGCGGCCACGCCGCTCGGGCGAGCAATAGCGTATCGAGCCAAGGGCCGAAGCCGTGACCCGGGAATGCGCGAAGAAAGCGCTTTTCAGTTCCCTTACCATGGGCAACGACGATGACACCATGTAGATGTTTTTTCACCTCTGGCCACAGCGAGAGCAGGGTAGGGGCTGCATGAAGATCTTCCGGGCGGATGCCATGAATTTTCTGCGCAGACCATAGGATGGGTTGATCAGTAAAAAGGTAAGATCCGTAGGATTCTCCGTGGCCATGGGTCATGCCCCAAGTGGCGATGCCGATTTGGATCGGGTGATCGGTCTTGCCGCGGGCAGCACCGGCGGATTCGAAATCGATAGCGGTGAAGCGAGCTTGGTGGACGGATGGCATGGCGCGAAATTATACAAGCCCAGCGCGTGCAGCGGCGAAGCCGGGCCTGATAAAGTTAAAGATAATAGCAAGGCGCTGATCAAAGCTGATGAATGCGCTCTTGATCGCGTTGAGTGAAAGTTTCTCAAGTTCGTCTAAAGTGAGGTCAAATAATTCGGCTGCGAGCGTGGTCTCTTTTGTCATGGTAGTATCACTCATCAGCCGATCATCCGTATTTAGACAAACTCGAAATCCTATACGAAAAAATTCCCCAAACGGATGCGTCTCCAGCGTCGCGCATGCTCCGGTGTGGAGGTTGCTGAGAAGACACATCTCCAGTGGGATGCGGTGATTCAAAATCGATTGCGCAAGACTGCCAAGTTTCTGGCTGCCATCGGGAAACGTGATGAAATCTTCGCGCAGCCGGGTGGCGTGTCCGAGGCGGTGTGCACCACAGTATTGGAGCGCTTGCCAGATGGATTCTGGGCCGTAGGCCTCGCCTGCATGGATGGTGATATTGAAATTTGCGCGCCGGATGGCATGGCACGCAGCAAGGTGCTTTTTCGCGGGGAATCCATCCTCGCCGCCTGCAAGATCAAAGCCAACTACCCCGCCCTCACGATGGCGAATCGCGAGTTCTGCAGCTCCCAATGATTCTTCCATGTGGCGCATGGCGCAAATGATCAGGCCCCATGCTACACCATAGCTACGCTCGCCGCGCACTAGCCCACACAAGACAGCCGCCACCACCTCATCCTGCGTCAGCCCTTGCTGCGTGTGATAGACGGGCGCAAATCGCACCTCGGCATACACGACTCCATCGTTATACATATCTTCGATGAATTCGAAGCCGATGCGCTCCAGCCCATCCGCCGTCTGCATCACCCCGATGGTATGGGAAAAACAATTGAGATATGCCGTGAGATTTCCACTCTGTGCATTGCGGTGAAACCACGCGGCGAGTGCCGTGGGATCCGCCGTGGGCAAATGGGTGTAGCCAGTTTCCTTCGCTAAATCCGCTACTGTGCCGGGCCGTAAACCACCATCGAGATGCTCGTGCAGCAGGACCTTCGGCAAACGGCGAATATCGATGCGCTCAGTGAGTGCCTTGCCTGACAGGGGAAGAATTCCATGGATGGGGGCAGGCATGGTTTGGTGGAATCAGATCACGCGCATTTAGGACAAACTCCGAAAAACTCCAATTCATGATAAAGGTTTTTAAAGCCAGATTTCTCGCGAATTTCATCTTCAAGTTGGTGCACAGGGCAAGGGGCATTGATCGGTGCAATGCTCCCGCAAGCAGTGCAAATGAGGTAGTCATTGTGGCGATCTGGCATCAGAAGCGTGAAGTAAGCTGCGCGTTCATGTAACCCTAAACGGCGCACAAGCCCATGCTCATTGAGGCGCTGCAGCAGCCGGAAAACGGTGGCTTTGTCGCACTGATCTGCAAGCCGTGCGGAGGTCGCCAGCTCGGAGAGCGTCATCGGACGTGGACTTTCCAGCAGCGTGGCGATGAGTTCTTCAAGAGCCTTCGTACGGCGCAGCCCGGCACTGCGGCACCTCTCGATGACGTCGCGAATCATGGTCTTCATGGGCGGAGAGTAGGTGGTTTAAGCCAAGAAGGAATGGGAAATTTCTAGAACAACTGGCTTTGTGGGTTTTCAGGAATTGCGGGCGGCATAGGGGCACCTATTTTTTGATAAGCGGCGGGCATCGCTGTGCGCCCGCGCGGTGTGCGCATCAG
The DNA here is from genome assembly GCA_043763755.1 of Akkermansiaceae bacterium. Taxonomy (GTDB): domain Bacteria; phylum Verrucomicrobiota; class Verrucomicrobiia; order Verrucomicrobiales; family Akkermansiaceae; genus Luteolibacter. The sequence goes on from JAYULG010000307.1 coordinate 5,505, forward strand.
AAAGCCTTGCATGATCAGGAAGGGTTCATGCACCTCTTCCAAGGTGGCCGCATCCTCGCCCACGGCCACTGCCAATGAATTTAGCCCCACCGGGCCGCCGTTGAATTTATAAATCAGCACCTCGAGCAAGCGCTTGTCCATTTCATCAAGCCCTTGTGCATCGATCTCGATCATCGCCAGCGCAGCATCGGCGATGTCCCTATCCACGCTGCCGGAGCCGCGCACTTGCGCATAGTCACGCACCCACCGCAGCAAGGCATTTGCCACCCGCGGAGTGCCGCGTGAGCGCGATGCGATTTCCATCGCCCCCTCGCGTGCGATCGGCACTTCTAGTAATCCTGCAGAACGCTCAATGATCTGTGCAAGTTCATCGTGCGTGTAATAGTCGAGGCGGTTCGCAAGCCCAAACCGTGAGCGCAAAGGCGCGGTAAGCATGCCGGAGCGAGTGGTGGCACCCACCAGTGTGAAGCGTGGCAAGTTGATCTGGATGGACCGCGCCGAGGGGCCGGAATCAATGATAATATCTAGCCGGAAATCCTCCATCGCCGGGTAGAGATACTCCTCGATGGCGGGGTGCAGTCGGTGGATTTCATCAATGAAAAGAATATCGCCCTTTTGGATATTCGTGAGGATTCCCGCCAGGTCTCCTGCTTTTTCGATTTGTGGGCCAGAGGTGGTGTGGAGTTGGGTGCCAGCCGCCTTCGCCACCAGATTTGCAAGAGTGGTTTTCCCTAGTCCAGGCGGGCCGGATAGCAACACATGGGCAAGCACATCACTGCGCCGTCTCGCCGCCTCGATCATCAATAGCAGCCGTTCCTTGACCTTCTCTTGGCCGATGAACTCCGAAAACGCTGGTGGCCGCAGCGAGATATCAAACGGGGATGCAGGTGCTTCAGTAGCTTGTTGGTAAAAATGTTCAGGCATCGGACAACGTGCCCAAAATTCAAGCCCACCCATAAGCCTCTGAAAAGTGCCAAATTTTTCCGGCCCAATTCTGCTCGTGTTCCGCCGCTCAGCGGATATCAGGAAATGGCTGCTTGCTTGGGCGACTGAAATTCTTAGTCTGCCGCATGCTGAAAAGGCAACTACTTCGCTTACTTGTCAGGGATAAATCATGATCGAAAACTCGCCGAAGTTCATTTTTGCACTCACCAATCTTGGGTCTGAGAGGGCACTTAAACTCGAAGTGGAAGCGTTAAATTTGCCGTGGCTAGCGAGCTACCAGCGCAGAGGGTTTTTGACGTTTAAAGTGGCACAGGTGGCTGGCAGTTCTCTACAGCAGCTCGTGGGGCAGCCGCTTGCATGTGCGGGCCGACTGTGTATTTCGCTGGGTCGTGCGAATTCGCGCGAGGAAGCACTTGTGATGATTCGGGCAGATCCCGCCTATGTTGCTGGGCCTGTGCATTTTCTAAAAACGATTAATGGCTGGATGGAGCGCGAGGCAGAAGTTGCGCAGAAAGCGGCAGTGAATAGTGAGTGCATCGGGACGATTGTGCAGCTCGGTGCAAATGAATTTTGGGCGGGGCTGCATTGGCATGGCCCTTTCATCAGCCCGGACCCAGGCGGTGAATCAATTTTGGTGATGCCCACGGATTCACCATCGCGAGCATGGTTAAAATTAGAGGAAGCCGTGCGGTTTTTTGACCTGAGTTTCTGCCGAAACGATGTGGTGGTGGAGCTTGGATGTGCCCCGGGCGGGGTGGTGCTGGCGCTCCTGCGGCGTGGGGTGTCTGTGATCGGCGTGGATCCTGCGGCGATGGCGGAGGTGATAGGCGAGTTCACCGTGCTGGAGCGCCCGAGCACATCCCAAGGGCGACCGTGGTTTTATCATTGCCGCAAGCCCGCAGCACTGGTGGCAAAGCGTGATCTTGGAGGCGATGTGACGTGGTTTATGTCTGACATGAATCAAACACCCGAGGTGGTGCTCGCTGAGTGTGGCCGTTTTTGCAAAATGGCACCGTCGATCCGGCATGTGTTTATCACTCTCAAGCTCACTGATGTGACGCGCATCGCGGAAAAAGCAAAGTGGCATGATGCACTGGCGGCGATGGATTTCAATTCCATACGCTTCCAACAATTCAGCGTGCATCACAAGGAATTTGCGCTATACGCCACCAAGTAGATCCGTGGCGGGTAGAAGTTTTCCGCTTCCATCCAATGTTTTCCCTTGTCAAATCTTTCCCCCCTCCTCATACATCCGCCCCCGCCGCAAGTGGGAATGGGTAGATGCCCGAGTGGCTAAAGGGGGCAGACTGTAAATCTGCTAGCGTAAGCTTACGTTGGTTCGAATCCATCTCTACCCACCATTTACAGGTCAGTGAAAAGGGGAGCCTCGCGGCTCCCCATTTTTGTAGTAAGGCTGCCAGTGGGATTGCCCTAGGGAAAACGGTTTCGATCAAAACGGCTTCTTCATGAACCTTGCATTTTATACATCACGATGCTAAATATTCCGGGGTGATTGAGCGGTGGGCATTAGCGGAAACCAAAGATTTGCTGGAAAGATTTCCGGCGGTCGTGCTCGTGGGACCGCGCCAAGTCGGCAAAACAACGTTGGCAAAACAACGTTGGCAAAATCCTGTGGGGTAGCTTATGGCGGACACTATCTTGATTTGGAGAGCCAACGCGACCAACGCAAGCTTTCGGACCCAGAGGACTACCTTTCCCAGCGTGAGGACAGGCTGGTGATCCTTGATGAGATTCAGCAGCTTCCAGAACTATTTACATCCTTGCGCGGACTGATCGACGAAGGACGCGCCAATGGTCGCAAAGCGGGACGATTCCTTCTTCTTGGCTCTGCTTCTCTTCAGCTCATTCAGCGCAGTAGCGAGACGCTTGCCGGACGTATCGCCTACGTGGAATTAAACCCGTTCGACGCCCTTGAAACCGACCCCATGCCAGTGCAAAAGCTGTAGCTTCGCGGTGAATTTCCAGACAGTTACTTGAGCGAAAGCGATGCGGCTAGCTCTGAATACCGTGACTTTCTGATCCGCTCCTATCTCGAACGCGAGGTGATGCTTTACGGCAGCAGACTTGCGGCAGGAAAAGTCCGCAATTTTTGGACCATGCTGGCTCACGCGCAAGGCGGTGTCGCGAACATTGCTGCCCTGTCCCGCAATCTTGAAATCGACGGTCGAACGGTGACTGCTCATCTCGATTTGCTGGAAAACATGCTTTTGCTCCGTAAGCTCCAGCCGTGGCACACCAACGTCGGCAAGCGCCTCGTCAAATCGCAAAAACTTTATATCAGGGATTCCGGGTTGCTTCACGAACTCCTCGGCATTGGCAATGACGAGATGCTTCTTGGCCATCCGGTAGTGGGTGGAAGCTGGGAAGGCTTAGTCATTGAAAATCTTCTTTCCTGCGTCCCACCTCGAACACAAGCGTATTTTTACCGCGCAAACTCTGGGGCTGAGATTGATCTTATCCTTAAGTTCCGCAACGGCGAGAGCTGGGCCATCGAAATTAAACGCGGTCTTTCGCCCGATTTAAGCAGGGGATTTTACTCAGCTTTAGACGACGTAAAGCCCACAAAAAGCTTCGTGGTTTACGGCGGAGAGGATAGGTTTAGACTCTGGCCTGATATTGAAGCGATTAGCCTGTGTTTGTTGCAGACGACGTTGCTTGAGCTCAAACGCTAGTGCCAGGCTGTTTTGAAATGGTAATTATGCCCCGCGCATCAGGGAGATTTCTGCGAGAGAAATGAGTTGCTTGTAGAGATCCTCACGCGGGGTGGTTTTTAGGTCTGCCACTTTGACGGCACGCTCTAAGGTGAACTTTCCCGAGCGAGTGCGGCGGAGGGCGCTGAGGTGTGCGCCGCATCCAAGATTAGCACCGATATCATGGGCGTAGGTGCGGACGTAAAAGCCTTTCGAGCAGTTTACAATGAAGTCGATTTCCGGGAGGGCGATGCGCGTGACTTCGTTTGATGTGATATGAACTTTGCGTGGCTCACGCACGATTTCGATGCCTTTGCGGGCGAGTTTGTAAAGTGGCACACCGTCTTTTTTAATCGCAGATACCATCGGCGGAATTTGCTCAAAGTCCCCCATAAAGCCATCGAAGGTTTTCTGAATTTGCTCTCGGGAATAGTCGCCAACAGGCTTCGTTTCTAAGGTGTCACCTTGGCGATCTTGAGTGCTGGTGGTGTAGCCGAGCGTGAGTGTGCCGACGTATTGCTTATCCTCACTCATGAGTAAATCTTGGATCTTGGTAGCGCGCCCGATGACTAGCATCAGCAAGCCAGTGGCCATGGGATCGAGGGTGCCGCAGTGGCCGATTTTTTTTGTATTCAGGGCGCGGCGGGCAATGGCCACCACATCATGCGAGGTCATATCTTCTGCCTTATCGATCAACAAGACGCCACTTGGGCCGTCAAAATCCTTGGATGGTTCTCTCATAAAAATGTTTCTAACAAATCACGCATTGGCCATGCGGCGCTCAATGGCTGCTAACACAGCTTGTTTGGCGCAAGCTAGCGGGCCAGCCATGCGGATGCCCGCTGCAAGCGCGTGGCCACCGCCGCCGAATTCCATAGCGATCTCGCAAACATTGTAGCGGCGGTCTTTCGAGCGCATGGAAACGCGGATTTTTCCACAAGCAAGTTCCTCGAAAAAAACGGCCACTTGCACCCCGCGGATGGCGCGGATGATATCGATGAGGCCCTCGCTATCGTCCGGGGTGAGTGCGAGATCAATACGCGTTTGATCGTGCATTTCCCAGTGCGCGATGATGCCGTCTGGGCTTCTTTCGAGCGTGTTGAGGAGGACCCGCATGAGCTCCACGCGGCGGTATGGGTGATTGTCGTAGGTATTGGAATTAATGGTCCCTACATCAAGGCCACGGCGGATGAGGTCTGCGGCGAGATCATAAGTGGCGGCAGTGGTGGATGGATATTGAAACGAGCCGGTGTCAGTAGAAACGGCGACGTAAATGGCATCCCTGCTTTCCGGTGGCATCGGCAGCCCGAGGGCGACGATGAGCTGATAAAGGATCTGGCCAGTGGCGGGACTGGTGGCATCGATCAAATTGAGGTCGCCGTATTTTGGGTTTGAAATGTGGTGATCGATATTGATCCAGATCTTGGCTCGCGATGCGGCATGGAGCGCGTTTTCCCCAAGGCGTGGCTTGGTGGCGGTGTCTAGAGCGATGGCTACCTCGCAGGCGAGCGGAACGGGTGGTGGCATCTCAATGCCTGCGGAACCCGCCATAAAGGCTAGGTTTTCGGGCAATCCATCTTCGTTGATCATCCGCACGCTCTTGCCCGCAGCAATGAGCGCGTAGCCGAGGGCGATCTGTGAGCCGATGGCATCCCCATCTGGGCGGACGTGGCTGAGCAGCACGAAGGATTGGTGACGCTGGAAAATTTCCCCGATGTCATGGAAACTGACATCGCGTGGGGTTTGTGTGAGATCGCTCATGAAAACGGCCCGCAGGGAGCGGGGACGGATTCTTTCTGCGGTGCTGTTTCGCGCAAGGATAAACCTGAAAATTGCTACGATTGGCTGGGTGAAATTTGTGGCTTGCTAGCCACTTCATTTAGACGGAGCGCTTGCGTCTAGCAATGAAGCCCAAGCCGGAAATCAGCGCCAGAAGGAATGCGGATGGCTCTGGGATGACGAGAGGATTCTCTGGGTTATTTGTGAAAGTATCTACGCCAATGCCGAGGATCTTCGTATCTGCTTCATTGTCATTCTCTACGCGCACGCCAAAGACTTGCTTGAGCTGCACATCGGTGCCTTCGAAGAATTTTTTGACTGAAAATACAGTAAGTGCCTGCGCTTGTGCGTGGTTTGTAGAATCTTGGGGAGCATACCCCGTCGTCCAATCATGGTCATTGTAGGAGAGACCGTTGTCAGCTTGGCTGCCACCTAGGGCGAGGGTATTTCCGATCGGATTGCCAGCGATGTCTAGGGCGGTGACCATAAGAGTGCTATTTCCCCAGCGCTCAGAAATCAGCATGTGATCTGCTTCAAGCAGCGCACGTTGGAAGAGTAAATCGTAATCAAATCCGCCTGGAGGAGCCGCAGGTGTAAGTATATCGTAAAAACTGTAGTTTCTGATGTCTGTATCTGTGGTGGTTCCGGCGAGGGCAGTGGCAAATGCTGCGGCGTTGGTGCTGTAAGTCCGAATGCCATTTTTATCGACACCGATTCCCGTTGGGCCAGTTCTACCCAGTGTTTGTGATCCACCCGTGATGCCAGCAAGCGCAGAATTCACATTCCTGACGAGGGCGCCTTCCGTATTGAAAAATGGCAGAGTCACCTGTGCACCATCTGTGATCGTGACTGAGCGAATATACACTGGAGCATTGCCAATGTTTGTGGGTCCTGCGGTCTCTGCAGTTTGATTGTAAAATCCAGAGGTCTCTTCGTAGAGCACGCTATTGATCTTAAGATTGTTTACAGTGCTGGTGACATCAAGCACAGCAGCGGGGGCTAGAACTGGCAGTAAGCTCAGAGTTGAAAGAGGGAGGAAGGAAGTAAGTTTCATGGGGAAAATGCTGGGAGGCAAATACAAGATCGTGGCAAAATTTCGCGGACGTAAAGAAAAAGATTAAATTTCATTCTTTTTCAACTGAATGCCTTGGTATTGCTTAGTTCATATAGGTCAATCAATTTTCAAATCCGCGAAATGTGACGGCGGATGTCACATATCCGCCGATTTTCACGGGAAATTTCAGGGCAAAGGAGGGCATATTATGGGGTGACTTGAAACTACAAAATTTGATGCCACTTCGGCGAGTTGAGAATCTGTGATTGGCGGGATTGTGCAATTGGACTACGCTGCGCACGTGAGAGACGATTCATGGGTTCCCGATATGCAAATCCCGCTTCATGGGCAGCTTTTGCTCGCTGATCCCTCACTGCGCGACGGGATTTTCAATCGCTCAGTGGTGCTTTTGAATGACCATCGATCCGGGGCAGGAGCCTCAGGATTAATTCTAAATCGGCCCACTGGCAAGGTAGTGGGAGATTTCCTAAAGGACGATGAGTTCAATGGAATGAAACAGCTAGCCGTTTACGAGGGCGGGCCTGTAGAGCCTGCGCAATTGACGTTTTCGTCGTTCTGGTGGAGCAAAAAACTGGGGCTGCGCTGGGCCATGAGAATTTCCGCTGAGCAAGTGCTCCAGCATTGTGGCAAGCCCGGCAGGATCGTAAGAGCCTTCATTGGATTTTCGGGCTGGGGTGATGGACAACTTGAAGGTGAACTGCGCCGGAACTCATGGATCACTCTCGCTCCGACGCAAGATTTACTGGGGCAAGAACACGACCGCACGCTGTGGGCAAATTTACTCAAAAACCTTTCACCACTTCACCGAATTTTAGCGGAGGCCCCAGACGATCCGTTTTTAAATTAATACTTGAAAGTTGATGATCGTAGGGGGTTGAATCCTCCGCTTTCACCAGCTCATTTTTACCGATTTTCCATGCTCATTACGCCACTCCTGTTCAGTCCTATTGCTGAGATCATTACTGAGATCGCAGCCGGGCGGCTGGTGATCGTCGCGGATGATCCTGGCCGTGAAAATGAAGCAGACTTGATTGGCGCAGCTTCGCTATGCACCCCCGCGATGGTCAATTTCATGGCCGTCCATGCGCGTGGGCTCATTTGTGCGCCACTCACGGCAGAGCGAGCGGAGGAGCTTGATCTTCCCCAAATGGCGAGGCGCAACCGGGAAGGACAAAAAACGGCCTTCACTGTCAGCGTGGACGCGGCAGGGGGGATCTCTACTGGCATTTCAGCCGCGGATCGTGCGCATACGATTCAGTTGCTGGCCAATCCACTCATCGGCCACGAAGCGTTCGTAATGCCGGGTCATGTTTTTCCGCTCCAAGGCCTTCCCGATGGGGTGCTGCGCCGTGCTGGACACACCGAAGCAGCGCTCGATCTTGCAGAACTCGCCGGGCTGCCGCGTGCCGGAGTCATTTGCGAAATTATGAATGACGATGGCACCATGGCGCGTGTGGGTGAACTCGGCGAGTATCAGGAGAAACATTCACTCAAGGCCTGCACCATAGCTCATCTCATCGAGTATCGCCGCCGCTCCGAAAAGCTCGTGCAGCGAGAGGAAACGATCTTAATGCCAACAGATTATGGGGATTTCGATTGTCACCTTTACCGAATTTCCACGGATGCGAGTCATCACCTCGCGCTCACTCGTGGCGAGATTCACCCGGAAATTCCCACTCTAGTGCGAGTTCATTCCGAGTGCTTAACTGGCGATGTCTTCCACTCGCAACGCTGCGATTGTGGTGGGCAGCTTGCAGCGGCGCTGGAGCACATTTCCATTGAAGGTGGAGTGCTCCTCTATCTTCGGCAAGAAGGCCGCGGAATCGGGCTTTCGGCAAAAATTCACGCATACAAACTCCAAGAACAAGGGCTGGACACCATCGAGGCCAATGAAAAATTGGGCTATGGATCAGACCTGCGGGACTACGGAATGGGTGCGCAAATCCTTTTTGACTTAGGTGTCCGGCGCATCCGCCTCCTTACAAACAATCCCAAAAAAGTCATCGGCCTCGAGGGCTATGGCCTCGAAATCGTCGAGCAGCTTCCGATCTCTCTGCCCTCAAATCCTCATAACGAAAAATACTTAGAGACCAAGCGCACGCGCATGGGGCACACGCTCTAAAGTCAAGCAAAGTCTTTATTGCACTTTTCCAAAGCATCCCCAAGACTCGCGCCATGGAATTAGATCTTATCGATGTTCAATTCGATCTCAGGAACATCAAGCCTCGTGAACTCGAAGAGGCAATCGAGGATCCATTTTCGGTGCGTTTTCTTCCCGATAATGAGCGTGTGGACGGCGCATCGCGCTACTACGCCCTTGGGCGCACCGTGGCAGATCGCTACTTGTTTCTTTCATTCGGCACGGATGGCAAGGTCACCCGCGTCGTTGCTGCCCGCGAGATGGCTGAATCTGAGAAGAAATTCTATGATCGCAAATACGCTGAATTCCGCTAAACCCTCGTCCCTTTCCTTTCACTATGCACATCGTTACCCGCTGGTCTGAGATTCCTGAATTTTCCGATGAGGCTGCCGAAGCTGCGTTTTGGGAAAATCATGAGCTGGATGGCCGCCTCATGGCCACATCCGTGCATGAAGCGGATTCTCGTGAATCCACCACCATCACTCTTCGCTTTGATCCTCGCATGCTTTCACGCATTAAACGCATCGCTCGTGGCCGCTTTCTCAACTATCAATCCATGATGAAGCAATGGCTGGCCGAGCGACTCGAAGATGAAATGCGCAAGCTCTGAGTAAAACGATGTGGGTTCCGCGGCAGCCTCGTTTTTGGCTTCTTGGATTCACCACATGGTTCGTGGTGCTATGGATTCTTTCGTCAGGCGCGCAACCTGAGGGCATCATGCCAACGTTTCCATTCGGAGATAAGGTCGCGCACTTCGGCTACTTTTTCGGAGGCTCTGGCCTGCTTACGGCCTATTTTTTCACGCGGCGGCTAGGCGAACCTTGCTGGAAAATCATCTCTCTCAGTGTGATTCTCACCCTCGGATTGATCGGGCTGTTAGATGAGTTTCACCAAAGCTTCGTCTCTGGGCGCAGCGGCAATGATCCGTTCGATTGGTTCGCAGATGTCCTTGGCGCCGCAGCCGGAGTGTGGGTTTTTAAATTCACTCATACTCGGTTCAACTGGAAATCATAGATTGGAGGCCCTAAATCCGCTTTTCATTCAGCGGCATAGCCCTTAATACATCCACATCATGAGTATGAACCAACTCGATCAACTGAAGCAATTCACCACCGTCGTCGCCGATACCGGAGACTTCGAGTCGATGAAAATCTACAAACCCCAAGATGCGACGACGAATCCATCGCTCATCCTACAAGCTGCGGCTAAGCCCGAGTATAAGCATCTTGTCGAGCAAGCAGTGGCCGAAATTAAGGCCAGTGGCCTCACTGGTCCCGCGCTGCTTGAAGCTGTTCTTGACCGCATCCTGATTCTTTTTGGATTGGAGATTCTAAAGATCGTTCCAGGTCGTGTTTCTACCGAAGTAGATGCGCGCCTGTCTTTCGATAGTGTTGCTACCATTGCAAAGGCCCACCAACTCATCACGGCCTACGAAAAAGAAGGTCACTCTCGTGACCGCATTCTCATAAAAATCGCCTCCACTTGGGAAGGCATCAAAGCGGCGGAAGCACTGGAAAAGGAAGGAATTCATTGCAATTTAACGCTGCTCTTTTCTTTCGCTCAAGCCGTGGCTTGTGCTGAGGCTGGTGTGCAGCTCATCTCGCCTTTTGTAGGGCGCATTCTCGATTGGCACAAAGCCGCCACGGGCAAAGATTTCCAAGGCGATGAAGACCCTGGTGTCATTTCCGTCCGCGCAATCTATAACTACTATAAAAAATTCGGTTATAAAACTGAAGTGATGGGTGCCTCGTTCCGGAACAAAGGAGAAATCCTCGCGCTCGCCGGATGTGATCTTCTCACCATCAGCCCCAGCCTATTGGCGGAGCTTCAAAGCTCTGATGAACCCATCACAGCTCGCCTAACCGTATCTGAGGCTGTAGCGAGCAGTTCTGAAAAAATCACTCTCAACGAAAGTTCTTTCCGCTTTGCTCTCAATGAGGATGCCATGGCTACTGAAAAAACTGCCCATGGGATCCGTGCGTTTTCCGCAGATATCGTGAAACTGGAAAAACTCATCGAGGGTATGATTGCATAATTTTCGTGAGATCATTTTATCTGACTCAATGCGGACATTGTTCGATTTAAAAAATTCAATTGACGAGTCTCGGGTATACCTATAGCTATCGCGCCCACCCGTAAAAATATGCATCCTCATTTCCACACTATCATTTCCCAAGCTACCCGGTGGCCTTCCCGGGTATGTATGGCTGGATCCGGGAGTGATGAGTTTACAATGACAGAACATCAACAGTTTACTGTCAGAATGTCATTCAATCGGGAGGCAAGCAGGTAGGAAAGATCTCAACAAGATCATCGGAATTTTTCGATAACCCTGCCCGCTTCCACAGTCGGCAGGTTTTTTTTTGTTATAAATAAAATCACCCACTCATCTATTCCCTATCTCTCTTTTTAAAAATTACTTATGAACTCACAGAATTTAATCAACCTTGGGATCCCACGAGGTGAAGCCATTTTAGCTGCCAAGAAATTCATTTATCACTTCATGATCAGCGGTGGTGCCAGCGAGCAATTGGAAGATGAAATTTTAAAGATCATTTCCGATCCATGCACGTATTTTCATGATGAATTGCGCAGCCCACTCGCTCATGCGATCTATCGTCCAGCCTTCATTCCGCGTGCCGAAGCTGCACCATGGCGGCAATGGGGTGTGGATCTAGAGCTGGAAGCAGTGAAGCAAATGATGAATGCCTGTGACCTTCCTGTGGCAGTAGCCGGTGCCTTGATGCCGGATGCGCACCCAGGATATGGCTTACCCATCGGTGGCGTTCTTGCCACAGAAAATGCAGTGATTCCCTATGCGGTCGGTGTTGATATCGCCTGCCGCATGAAGCTCAGTGTGTATGACCTCAGAACAAACCTTATCCTCGGACAAAGGGATCGTCTTGTTAATATTCTCGAGGATGAGACACGCTTCGGTATCGGCTCGAGTTTCCAGAAACGCCGCCAGCACGCCGTCATGGACGAGGATTGGAGCGTTACTTCAGTGACGAAACGCCTGCGAGATAAAGCATGGAATCAGCTAGGCACGAGCGGCAGTGGCAATCATTTCGTAGAGTTTGGTGCCTTCACAGTCACCTGTGACACATTAGGGTTACCGCAGGGTGAATACCTTGCCTTACTCAGTCATTCCGGCTCGCGCGGTACAGGCGCACATGTTTGTGATACCTATAGCAAACGTGCGATGGACCGCCGAAGTGAGTTGCCAAAAGAACTGAAGAGTCTGGCATGGCTCACGCTCGATGAAGAGGATGGCCAAGAGTATTGGAATGCTATGAATCTGATGGGCCGCTACGCCGCTGCAAATCATGAACTGATTCATTATCATATCGCTAAGAAATTGGGTGCTCGTGTGATTCTAGACATCGAAAATCATCATAATTTCGCATGGAAGGAAACCCATGTCATCGGAGGAGTGGAGCGGGAGGTAATCGTCCATCGCAAGGGAGCCACACCGGCTGGCGCAGGGGTTTTAGGAATCATTCCTGGCTCAATGGCTACACCAGGCTTCGTCGTCCGTGGCAAGGGCCAGTCTGAATCACTCCACAGTGCATCCCACGGGGCAGGCCGTGCGATGAGCCGCACTAAAGCGCTACAGTCATTCACATGGAGCGGCACCAAGAAACTGCTCAAAGAGCGCGGAGTGGACCTTATTTCTGCGGGTCTGGATGAGGTTCCTGGCGTTTACAAAGACATCCATAGCGTGATGGCTGCCCAAGATGATCTGGTAGAAGTGTTGGGAAGATTTGACCCTAAACTTGTGAAAATGTGCCCGCCCGGTGAGCGGGCGGAAGACTGACCATGAAACCTATTATCCATCGTCCCATCGTGCTTGTTTTGAATCGAAACTGGCAAGCCATTCACGTCAAGACACCTGCCCAAGCGTTTTGCATGATGGCCACCGCAGCGGCAATGGCGCTCGATATCGAAGATGATGGATCCATCTGGCCTGTGACATGGGACGCATGGCTCAAGCTGCCGCTCCGTGGGCAGCACCAATCGATCCAAACATCGCGCGGTGCCGTGCGAATCCCAACGGTGGTCGTAGCGGCAAGCTATGCGCTGATTCCTCTGTGCCGCCCGCGCTTCGGTGCGCGTGGGATCTGGGCGCGCGATGGTGGTATTTGCCAATACACGGGCCGCAAGCTTTCTGCAAAAGAGGGAAACATCGATCACATTGTCCCTCGCTCACGGGGCGGCGGCTCCACGTGGCAAAATTGTGTGCTTTCCCACCGTGAGATCAATGAGCGTAAAGCGGATCGCTTGCCCCACGAGGCAGGTCTTCGTTTGCTCCGCAAGCCTACGGTGCCCCGTGCCATGCCTGCTTGCGTATTTATCCACAATACCCATGGAATCGCTGATTGGGGCCGCTTTTTGATCGATAGGAAAGTGGTGGGAACATCCACTTGAAAAACTATTTAAAAGAACAACACTACAACTCGATGCCATCTTATCCGCAACCTGGAACCCAGGCTCCTCTGTTCGACGCTTATGCCGTGGGTGGCGAGTATGGCAGTGGCACACTCCTCACGCTTGAGGAACTCCTTGGTATGACTGTGATTCTCTACTTCTATCCGAAGGACGATACCCCAGGCTGCACCTCCCAAGCCTGTGGCATTCGTGATGAATGGATAGACATTCCCGAGAAGGTAAGTGTGTTTGGTGTGAGTGTCGATTCGACAAAAAGCCACGAAAAGTTTATCAACAAATACCAGCTTCCATTCCCACTTTTGAGCGATAGTGATCATAGCATTGCTAAGCTTTATGGTGTCTGGGTGGAAAAGAATATGTATGGAAAGACCTACTTTGGCACCGAGCGCACCACATTCATTATAGATCCTAAAGGAAATATAAAAGCCGTCTTACCGAAGGTGAAAGCAGACATGCACTTGGAGCAATTGCTGAGGATTCTGTAGTCCCTTGATTCCTGCGTCCGGCGGTATGACACAAAAAAACCTAGCACCCAAGAAAGGGAGCTAGGTATTTTTTGAAATTTCAGTCGGAAGATGATTACCAACGGCCACCACCACCGCCGCCGCCGCCGCGACGATCACCGCCACCGCCACCGCCACCACCACCTTTGTAGCCACCGCCGCCGCCGCCACCTTTGTAGCCGCCGCCACCGCCACCACCGTAGCCGCCGCCGCCACCACCGCCGCCGTAGCCACCACCACCGCCGCCGCTTGGACGGGATTCTTTTGGCTCAGAAGCATTAACGCGAAGAGGGCGACCGTTGTAGTCTTTGTCGTTGAGTGCCTCGATGGCTGCGTTCAACTGGCTTTGGTCACCGAGGGTCACGAAGGCAAATCCTTTCGATTGCCCGGTCTCACGATCAGTGATGATTTTGACCCGTTCGACAGGGCCGAAAGCGGCGAAGAGTTCGGAAACATCGCCTTCAGTAGCAGTGTAAGGCAAGTTGCCTACGTAGATATCCATATAATTCAATTCTAATGACGCCATGGTTTTAAAACACTTCTTCGGATCATGGCGTCACAGATCAAACAAAATGCGAGGGGGTTATCTTTTATTTCCCAAACGAAGTGCGTTTTGGCCTGCCTGACGATAAATAGCAATGAATGATTTTATTTATATTTTTTCGGGAGTGAGCCAATGTTCGCGGCGGAACCAAGTTTCTTGCCGTTTGGCGTATTGGCGAGTGGCGGCGTTGATGAGTTCCTCACAAGTGTGGAGGTCGATTTCACCATGCAGTAGCGAGCGGATTTCCCGGAAGCCGATGGCTTTTTCGCAATGAGAGGAAACGTCTGTGAGGGCGGCCACCTCTTGAATGGCACCATTTTCTAACATGGCGCGGGTGCGGCGGGAAATGCGATAGTGGAGAATCTCGCGCGGGCGATGAATGACGATTCCGCGGAGTGTAGCGGAGATCTGGGCAGTGCGAGTAGCCCACCCGTCGCGCAATTCGGAAGCTTTTTGGCCGGATAGGAGGCAAATTTCCAACGCTCTGGAGACAAAGCGCCGATTTTCAAGGGCGGTGCGTGAGGCTTCCAAGGGATCAAGCTGGGTCAAGCGGGCGATGAGTTCGCAGAGCGAGAGTGCGTCCATCTGAGCGCGGAGGCCGGCATCTGCGCGGGGCAGTGGAGCGGGGCCGTGGGTGAGGAACTTGAGGTAAAGGCCAGAACCACCAGTGATGATCGGGGTTTTTCCGCGGGCTTGGATATCATGAATGATGGGTAGGGCGAGCCGATGGTAACTGCCAGCATCGTTTGGGGTGGCGGGTGGCAGCACACTGTAGAGGTGGTGGGGCACTTGGGGAAAATCGTGGGGAGATGGTGCAGCACTGAGGGTTTCAATGCCTCGATAGAGCTGAAATGCGTCCGCATTGAGGATTTCACCATTGAGCTTGTGTGCGTATTCCAGTGCTAAGCTGGATTTCCCAGAAGCGGTGGGGCCGCAGATGTAAAATGGCTGGGGTGGGGAGGCTGGCATCTTATAATGAGAGGGTCTGCATTGGACGGAGAGGCGAAGGTAGAAACGCCGCAATCACAAAACAAAAATGCCGAACGGGGTGGCCCGTTCGGCTGCTGAATGGATTTTTGAGGATCAGTCTTTGATATCGAGCGCGGCGTATTCTCCATCTTTCCGGCGATAAACGATGGTAAGGCAGCCGCGGCGGGCGCTTTTATAGAGGACGAAGGGACGCTCCGTGAGCTCTAGCTGCATGATGGCATCTTCCTTATACATGGTGCGGACCGAGTAGTTTTCTGGGTGTACGATGAATGGGATGGGGTCTTCGTCTGAGTTCTCTGGGTGATCAAGAACATCTGCGGTGAAGTAACGTTCTTCAAGATAGCGGATGGATTCATTGCGATGCGGGCGGTGTTTTTTGAGCAAACGTGTTTTGTGTTTGCGCATGCGGCGGGCGATTTTCTCGATAGTTTCATCAAGCGCGGCATACATATCCTTGCCCTCAGTGTGGGCCTCAATGGTGATGTGATTTGCACAGAAGAGAATAATTTCGGCAATGTGGCGGTTCTTTTGAACGTCGAGAATGACCTTGGCTTCAATAATGCGCGGATAATCGAGATGCAGACCTTGGATTTTTTTATGGGCATGGTCCCGGAGTGCATCCGTCACATGTTCGTGTCTCACGGTGACGGTGATTGGCAGATTCACGTTTGCAGTTTGCATGTTTATTTTTGGTTTGAGGTTAGATGTGCGGATGGCGGTTCTAACAGCCTTATCCGTTTAAAACTATGCACCAAAATCTTGAGGATAGCTATGCAAGAGTTTTAAAAAAGTCCCCTACGCGAAGGCGGATGGGATACACACATGCTACAGCCGCACAGCCATTCTGCTCAGCGCGGTTTGGTGAGTTCTTCAAAAGTAGAACCTTTGCGGTCAGATTCTGGGACGTCCTTGGACGCTGCGGCCGGGGTAGCGAGAAAGAGATCTTTAAAATCGTCTTGTGGGTTTTCAGCCGTCCCACTGACCTTAATGGTAAGCCAGCAATAGCCGTCTGAAACGGGACCAAATAGTGTTTTAAGACTCGGGGAATTTTCCGCGGAGACGATCATATTTTCCGCAACTCCTACTTCGAGCTCGCCGGTGAGGACTTGGGTGGGCGAGAGTTTGAGTTGACCTCGGAGAGCCATTCGGCCTTTGCTTTGAAGGTCGATATTTTGAATAATGATGCCTTTTTCGTCCCTGATGATGGTGGCCGTTGCATTCTCACCGAGGAATGAAGGTTTTTTAAACCACTCATCTTCTAACGTGCGGCTGAGTGAAAAAAGGAAAGGGAATTTCGATATCTCAAATACGGATGCAAGATTTTTACGAATGGTCAGCGTGAGCTTCTGGGCAGGTTTAGCCGTGGGATAAAATGAGTAGATGTTTGAATCCTTGGTGGGGATTGAATCAACGTTGCCAGCCAGCAACTCATCAAAATTCGGGCCTAGAATTCCGCCTAGCGGGTAATCTTTGATTTCCACAGCGAGGTTGGACGAGCGGTCTGGGGTATATGGAGAAATGGTGCCTGCCAGCTCAAAGATACCATCGTTTCCAGTGGGATCTCCCAGACTCAGGCTGATCACATCGATTTCATTGCCACGAAATTCCATGAACGCACGGTCTAGAGTAAGCTTCGGCCAACCAGGGAGAGTCAGATTGCCTCCGCTGAAATTCGATTGAAGCCGATTGCTCACGGGATTTGGGAATAGTGAGGCTTCAGAACCAGACAAGGAAATGATAGGCTGCTCGCCGAAGGACATCTCCAGTTTGGAAACACGGTAACGGTTGAAAAAAATGGGTGCTGCGGCTTCTGAGGCGGATCCTGTGATCAAGGGCTGGTCCAAGTCTGGAAGGCGGAGCTTGAGCTTGGCATAGGTGGCAGTCACTTCTTCCCCCTTCATGGCTTTTCCTAAAAAGCTAGAGGGTGCCACTTCTGCGGTGAGACCTCTAATGTCGAGAGACTCCATCACGTTTCCTTGCGGCCAGATAAGATTCAGGCGTCCTGCATTCGCAGTGCGAGGATTCATCCGGAACGTTTCGATTTCCGGAGTGCCTCCCGTGGCTGCGAGAATTTTTTCAAGCAAACTCACCCTAAATCCCGGGCTGTTTGCATACATGAGGGCTGAGCCTGCTCCAAGTAGGGCTAAAACGATAAGAATGGTGGAGGCCACTACTTGGAAAATGCGTGCACGGCGCGTCTGTTTTTGGTGCTCTTTCTTGGGCTGTTCCGAGCGGCGCTTACGCTTGCGGACTTTGATGGCCTCAGTGCCATCTGCCCGGATGACCCTTTCACCTCCCTCCTCAGATTCTGGGGATGGGTTACTTTTGAGGCGCTCCATCATCTCATCAATGGAGTATTTCTCTGGTTCGCTAGGAACGGATGGCATGGGTGATTGATGATAAAGTGCGGAACGGGCAGAGAAGCGCGCTCATCTGTTGCGATAGGGACGGCCTGTGGGATCGATGATTTCGACGTTCACGAGGAAGATGATTGCTTTGGAAATGGGCTGTCTGGCTTTCGTCTGGAAGAAGCGCCCGAGTAATGGGATACTGCCCAAAACTGGCACTTTGTCTTCCACATCCTGAATGCTGTTTCTGAGTAAACCACCCACTACAATCGTTCCACCATCGACAATCTTCAAACTCGAAGTGACAGAATTTTTACTGAAAATAGGCATCAGAATCGCATTCTCCGTAATCGGAACGGTGACCGAGCCTTGAAGGCCATTTCTGACTTGGTTGATCGGGCTACCATAATTCACGAAGCCATCGAAATTAACAAACTGAGGGCTGAGAGTTACATCAATGTATTGTTTGTTCCCATCTGCTACAGGGAGAACTTCGAGGGTGACTCCGGTATCGCGTTTTTCAAAAGCGGTAGGAGTAGCTGGAGTCACGGCTGCGGAATCTCTACTGCCGTCAATAACATTGCCATTTTCATCGATAATGATGACGGATGTATCGCCTGCGGTGTTTGTAGGAAGTTCTGGGGGCTCATACTCGGTGGGGTAGATAAATTCTCGGACAAAGGCAACGGAAGAGGACTGGCCACTGCGAGTAGTGACGGCGGGCTTTGAGAGAACATCCGTGCTTTTTTCAAGGTCTAAGCCGCGCATGAGCGTGCTAATCGTAGCTTCATCAATGTTCCCACGGAGACCCATGATACCCGGCGCACGTGCGCTGGTCTGACGGCCTCTTTGTGCACCAATCACCGCATCAATGCTATCGCCCGTGATAGCAGCGTCTCCACTGCGAAGACCCGCAGTGAGCGGATCTGCCGTGGCGACTGAGTCTGGCACATCCGTAACGGCATTGCCATTTCCCGTGGTGCCGCCAGAAACGCCCACCTCACCATCACCGATACCGAAAGGTGTGAGTAACCAATCAAATCCGAGTTCTTGGAGGTTTATCTGCTCAGTTTCTATCATGGTAACCCGCACAGAAATCATCATCGGCTCGGCTTGGGCGATGGATTGGATCACTTGGGCGATGAAATCTTGGTTGGCAGGTGTATTAACCACTCGCAGCATGTTATTTCCCGGAAGGTAGGCGACGCTTGAACCCTCCGGAAAGGCGATGCCTTGCTTTTCGAGTGCTTCTCTCGCGCCCATGCGGGTCGCGAGAACTCCACTCGTCGCAGGATCTGCTGCGAAAGGATCTGTGCTTGCAGTGACGGTGGCTCCACTTGTGAGGCTGCTGATAAAATCTGGTGGAACACGATAGCTACGGCTGACGAGTGCATCAGAAGTGGAACCAAGGGGGCTGATGATCACTGAGAAATCATCCGTGGTGAAAGCCGTTTGTGTGAGCTCGGCGATGTATCTGAGGGCTTGGGAGAGTGGGACTTGAGAGAGCCTCAAATCAAAGCGAAGTTCTTGGATTCTCTTTGCGGCCTCTGAATCTGGCGGCCCAAGGTTGATGGTGAAGTTCACTCCTCTGCGTGAGGGATCCGTCTCGAGGGTGTCATTTTCCGCAGCGCGGACGCGGAGAAAATCGATGGCTTCCGAGAGGGTGGTTTGATCAAGGGCGATTTGTGGAATGATGATGCGGTCTATCTTGTTGGAGGCAGGAATAGTATCCATTCCAAGTGCGCCTGAGGAGCTTTGTAAGACCCCCGGGTCTAGCTCCAGCGGTGGGACTTGCAGTTCCCAAGCAGCATCCACTTGGCCGAGCATTTCGGCGCGGGTATGATCGTAGGCAGATTTTAAGTAAGTGCTTTTTGCGGTGGCTACTTGCTCCATGCCACGGCGGGCGGCGGTGTTGGTAGGATCGATTCGTAAAACCTTTTCATATTCCTGCTTAGCTTGATCATATTTGCCGAGGCCAAATGCACCTTCTGCGGTATAAAGCAGGCGGCGGACTGAATCCACGTTCTTGGCATGCTCTTTGGTCAGCGCAGGATTAGTGCGAAGCGGATCGTTGAGCTCGTTGCGGAATGCCAATGCATCAGAGTCTTGTGGGGAAATGGAGAGAGCTTTTTCCACCACGGCGAGTGCACCTGAAACATCGCCTTTGCGGGAAAGAGCGCGTGCGTATTCAACTGAGGCTTGAGCGTGGCGCTGGGTCGCGGCTGCGCGCAGGGTGGTATTGCCAAGCTCGTCTGCAATTAGATCCCGCGCTCCTGCGTAGGCCTCCACGGCATCTGCGTAGCGAGCGTTCTCGTAGGCAGCATCTCCCTTGCTGAGAAGTTCTCTGGCTTCCTCTAGGCCCACATTACTGCGAGATTTTTCTCTTTTGGGGCCAACGGGCGACTGATTTTCTCCACCTTGGAGAGTTGTGAGACAACAAGCGAAAGCCACGCAGCAGGCGCGGAAGTGGATCAGATAAGTTGGCGCGAATGTCTCCATGCGAAAAGGTTTCCTGATTCATAGAGAGCTTGAGCGTTGAGCGTAAGCGCAAAATCTAGGAAAATCATCTTTTCGGGTGCCATGCGAATTCGAGCTGGATTTCTTTGTGCTTCCTCATTTTTTGTGTTGGTGAAAAGTGTCCGGCGAGCGTTTGTTTTGCCAACCGGATGAATCTATCAAGCAAGGGTTTTAAGCTCTTCATGTGAGCAGTGTTCAAATGAGCGCATCTTCTGTCAATCTTGTGCTTCACATATTTTGAAAAAATCTTTCGCTTCCTGCATATCCCGTTGAATCTGAATCTTTAGTGCATCTAATGAGGGGAATTTGATTTCTGGTCTCACGTATCTATCGAATCGAATTTCCAAGGATTGGCCGTAGAGATCTTCCACAAAATGGATGAGATGAATTTCGACCGAGTGAGATTTACCATCCACGCTTGGGCGCATTCCGAGGTTGGCAATGCTGGGGACCGAGCGCCCATCTGCGAGAATGGTGGTGACGATCCAAACTCCGTCGGGAGGCAATTGAGTATCGGGCGTGGAAAGATTTGCGGTGGGAAAACCGAGGGTGCGGCCGATTTTTTTACCCTCAATGACGATTCCAGATAGCGAATACGGCCGCCCCAGCATGCTGTGGGCTGCGCTCAAGTTTCCATCGCGGATGGCCTGCCGGATGCGAGTGCTACTAATGCGATCACCATCAAACATCACGGGAGGCACCGCCTCGAGGTGATAGCCGCCATATTGCGCTTCACGGCGCAGAAGAGCCACATCCCCTGAGCGCCCCTTGCCAAAGCGCCAATCTTCCCCCACCGCGAGCGTCCGGACGGCAGCGCTGGTGAGTTTTGCGACGAACTCAGAAGCATCCATCGCCGCGAAGGTGACATCGAAATGCAGCGGTATGAAAAGGTCGACACCCTGTGCACAGACGATTTCTGCCTTGTGCGCAAGGGTAGCAAGCAGGGATTTCGGTGCCTTTTCCGGGGCAATCACGCGGATCGGGTGAGGATCAAAAGTCAGCACGCCAGCTAGCCCACCGTGTTTTTGAGCGGCTTGGACGGCGCGCTGGATCACTTCTTGGTGGCCGATGTGGACGCCATCAAACACGCCTAGCGCGAGATGCAATGGCCCGGCCACGGCGGCAAGTTCTTCAAAATTCCGGCAAATCAACACGCCCAAGATCTAACCAGCGGAAACGATGAATTCAAGCCTTGGGAGTTCTATCGCAGCCGCAATTGTGGCCGCAGCTTGATTTTTTCTTGGGCCGCGAAAGGGAGACGAGGAAGGCCGTGAGAGTGATGATGACGATCCCTGCTGCGGTGTAAGTTTGCCAGTCCATGATGGTGTTAGAATCCGGTGAGAGTGCCGATTTGAAATACCAATAAGGAAGCACAGTAAGCGAAGATTGTCATGAAGAGAAACTGGCCGACCGCCCATTTCCATGAGCCTGACTCTCGTGCGACCACGGCACTGGTGGGTAGGCACTGCAGTGCGTAAATGAAAAATACGAGTAGTGAGATGAGCGAGAGTGGCGTGAAGATCGGCCTGCCATCTGGCCACTTGGCTGATGCGAGTTGGTCTCTCAAAAGGCTGCGGGTTTGTTCCTCATCATCCGCATCTTTCACCCGGTAGAGAATGCCCATGGAGGTATTAAAAACCTCGCGGGCGGCGAACGAAGTGAGAATGGCAGTGCCCATCCGCCCATCGAAGCCGAGGGGCTTGACGATTGGCTCGATTACCGCGCCGATGCGGCCCATGGCACTGTGTGCGAGTGCATCTGCTGAGTCATCGCCCTGAACTTTCGGGTAGGTGCTGAGTGCCCAAAGAAGAATGGATAGCCCTAAAATCACAGTGCCTGCCTTTTTCACGAAGGCCAAAGCCCGCTCAATGACGTGGCGCAGGATGTAGTCCCACTGCGGCCGCCGGTAGGGTGGTAATTCCAGCAGGAAATGCCCGGGGCTAATGTCTTCACCCAGCCGCCCACGTAGCAGGCGGGCGACGACGAAGGCCGTGAGAGTGCCAAATAGGTAGATGCCAAACAGCACCATGGCCTGCTTCCATGTGCCTTCTTTTTCATGAAGTAGCAGGGGAATGAGCAGAAAATAAACAGGTAGCCGCGCAGAGCAGCTCATCCAGGGCGCGATGAAAATGGTTACCAATCTCTCCTTGGCGGAATGAATCGTGCGAGTGGCCATCACACCAGGTATAGCGCAGGCAAATGAGCTGAAAAGTGGCAGGAATGATTTGCCGCTGAGGCCCGCTTTTGCCATCACACCATCCATCAAATACGCTGCGCGGGCCATATAACCTGAGCTTTCCAGCAGCCCGATAAACAGAAAAAGCAGGACGATCTGCGGTAGAAACATAATCACACCCCCCACTCCGCCGAGGATGCCGTCTATCAAGAGTGACCTCAAATCGCCATCGGCCATGCGGGCTTGGATGAAATCGCCAAGCTGCCCTTGCAGGCCCTCGATCCAGCCCATCGGCGTTTGGGCAAATGAGAAGATGGACCAAAAAACAGAGAAGAAAATCAGCGCCATGCAAAACCAACCGTAAACCGGGTGCAGCAAGACTGAATCGACCCGATCTGAGGAAGTCTGCTGGTGTGCATCTGGCCTGCGGGCAGCTAATTCGCAAAGGCGAGTGATGAATTTCCTGCGCTCAGCTTCGGGCTCGGAATGATGAGAAATCCAGACTGGCTCACTGATTGCCGGATGTGGCAGGCGCATCGCTTGTTTCAGCTCGACGATGCCTCTGCGGGCACTGGCTTGCATGGGCACGACGGGGATGCCGAGTTCCTCAGAGATTTTTACCGGATCAAGGCGCAGGCCAGATTTCTCGGCTACATCCACCATATTGAGGGCGAGGATGCACGGGATGCCGAGTTCGACGATTTGCAGGGTGAGCTGCAAATGGCGCTCAAGGTTTGAAGCATCTACCACGCAGACGACAAGGTCGGGCTTGGATTCGCCGGGGAGCACGCCATTGAGGGCATCCAGCGCGACTTTTTCATCAGGTGAATCCGCCCTGAGCGAGTAGCAACCGGGCAGATCTAGCACGCGTAATTTGCGGCCATGGGGGGTGAAGGTGAATCCAGATTTTACCTCTACCGTCACTCCTGAATAGTTCCCCACCTGCTGATTCGCACCGGTGAGGGCATTGAAAAGGGTGGTTTTCCCAGCGTTTGGGTTTCCGATAAGCGCGATGGTGGAGGGGCTTCCCGGAGTGGACGGCATGAGGAGCTGGGCTTGCTAAAATTTACAAAACTGGCGAGACGAGCACCTGCTCTGCTAGCTCGCTGCTGATGGCCATGCGGGTGCCACATATCGCGCAGATCATGTTCCTTCCGCTGGTAAGCTTGCGAAGCATCAGTTCTTCGCAAAATCCCAACTCGCGAAGGCGATCACAACCAGGGCCGCTTAGGACACGGATCCGCACGTCACAGCCCGCCTTGACCTGATTGAGCGTCATGGCGCTATCGATTGTGAGATCGGCGGCGTTTGCGGAAAACATCTACGAGGAGAGTCGTCAATTGAGAATGATTTGCAACAGTAAATCTTCGTTTCCAGCGGTTTATTCGCGTAGGAACCACTAGCGGCCCTCTTGGATTCTTTCGGCAAGCATAGCAGGCAGACCTGCCGCTAGAATTTTATCCTGAGTCTTGGTGATCTCATACTCCACGCGGCGGAAAACGAGGAGTCGTCTCTCAGTGTCGAAAATGGCGTAGCAAGCCCGCCAATCGCCATCACGAGGTTGGCCCACCGAGCCTACGTTGATGAAGTATTTCATCCCATCTTCAATGGCGATGGAGTCGGCAAGCACCTCGGCGACGCGGTCAGTTTTCACATAAACTCGAGGGACGTGGGTGTGGCCATGGAAGCAAATTTGAGTGAATTGATAGGAAAAATTGGCCATCGCATCGAAGCGATTTGTCACATAGTTCCAGTTTGCGGGCTGGTCCAAGGTGCTGTGCACAACGGTAAAATCCGCCACTTGCCGGACCATCCGCAGCCGAGTGAGCCATCTTCTTTGCTCTTCGTTGAGTTGCTTGCGCGTCCATTCTAGCGCCTGGGCGGCCACTGGATTCATTGTTTCGAGCGAGTGATTTCCCGCTGCATCATTGTCGTGATTCCCCTTCACCGTCGGGCAATCCATTGACTTGATGATCTCAAGACAAGCGGCTGGATCTGCGTTGTAGCCGACGATGTCTCCCATGCAGACAAAATCGGTAACGCTTTGCAAAGAAGCATCTTCGAGGACGGCCTCGAGGGCTTCTAAATTGGCGTGAATATCACCGAGGAGAGCAATCCGCATGAAACGAGTGAAGACTAGTGGCGAGGGTTTTCATCGTTGGTAGGGCATCTGTCGAGGCGAAACGCTGAGCTCATTTGCTGAACCAATCATCGGTCACAGTGGGCGATTGCAGGGCTTGCTTGAAAATGCTGTTTTTGGGATCGATCTTGAGATTTTTTTCTAACGCTTGGAGGGCAGCGGCTACGCCAAAAACCGGATATCGCTCGCGAGTGCGCTGCCAGTGGCTGCAAAGCGCATCATAGGCGGCCTCGGGCGTGCCGAAGATCTCAATCGCCCGTTTTTCCTTCTCCATTGCGGGGTTTTCGTGGGCTTCCAGCACGAATAAGAGAGTCTTCAGTGTGGGTGTGCGGTTTTTACGGATCTTGTAAAGTGAGCGAGCGAGTGTGAGTGCTTCCAGCTCGCGCCCTTTGACACGTGCAAGGCTGTAAAGTTGCGCCCGCTGGATGAATTCGAGAGCATTACCAGTTTTCACCGCTTTTCCATAGGCATCGGCGGCGGCTGCGAAGGTGGTGTCTGGATCGCCGAAGGCCGGGAACTTATTCGAGTCAGACAGCATGAAACCGAGGTAGGCGAGCAAGTTCCAGTTGTCCAGGTTATTGCGAATACCACGCTCGAGAAATGCGCGCCCGCGGACGATCGAGGCGCGCCACGCCTCCCGGCGGCGGAGCGGCGAGAGCTTTGTCTCGTTCAGATAAAATGAAGCCGCGTTGTAGGCAGAATGCCAAGCCCCAGTCTCCCAGTAATAGCGGGTGCGTGGAGCGAGATCCACGATAGTGCGGTAGGTTTCTGCCACATCGTCCCAGCGTTGTTCTTGGAAAAACGCAAACGCGCGCAAATTAAAAAAGGTGGCTACCAAGGTGCGCAAGCCTCCGAGCACCACGGCAGAGCTGGTTTGATCAATCTTATCCCGCGTATCGATTTCCAGCGGCATGGGAGCTAGCCCGGCGCCGCGTAATTCGCTACTGAGCTTGGCTTCAAATGGCATCCTTACCGCGCCCATCGCCAGCACAGCCAACGTAAGCACACCGATTTTTAATGGCGGTTTCACGTTGTTAGAATTCCTTTTCCGAGAAAATAAACCACGAGGCTAGCGTGAAAAAAACCGCATAAAACAGCCCGATCAACGTCAGTTTTCCTAACATCATCAATGGCAGTGCTTGGCCCTCGATGACGGCATCGATGACATTGAAGAGTTGGAAATCCGGCAGCACCAATGATATCAATAACGAGATCAAGCGGGTGACGACTCCCTCGCCCGCAGCCCCAGCTTGGAGGTAGGCATCACGCGCATCCGCTTGGAAGTGGCCGATGAAATAGATCAAGAAACTCACAATCGTGGTGAACAAGGTGCTTGATGAAAATGTGGAAATTAGCAAAGCCAGCGAGGCCATGATAGACGCACGCAGAAAGACTGCGAATACCGCACCCTGCAACGACCAATTCGGCCCGTGCTGAAGTGTCTCAGCCTTCATTGCTGCGATGGCATCCGGCGGCCAACCGAGGGTTTTTGCCATCTGCATTTGATCTTCCATCACCATGCCAGTGCGGATGTGCAGCACGGCCGTCATCAATAAATCCATCAACGCTAGTGACACAAAAACGAGCATCAGCACCCCTAACAATTTCCCTGCTAGGTAATCAAACCGTGGCACAGGTTTTGCCAAAATCGTGTAGAGTGTGCGATCCTCCACGTCCTTGGGAAGGAGCAGTGCGGTCGCCACGATGGCAAGCACCACGGAGAACAACGTCATCGTCCCTAGCGACCAACTTTTGATCGAGCGAAGTACGTTTAGGCCCATCGATTCCGGTCCCTCGTGTTGTGGTAGATCGAAGAAATTACTCGCGATCATGATGATGCCGAAGATCACCAAAAAGTAGAACACCTTCATCCTCACCAATTGGGTGAAGGCATGCAGCGCGATCACGGAAATGCGGCTCAAGTGCGATGTGAAAGAATAGATCATCTGGCTCACGGTTTGTCTTCCCTCACTGTTTCTCTTAAAAATAAACGCTCCAGTGTCGTGCGCGGTTTCCCTACCCGCACCACCGTTGCTCCGGCAGAATTTGCCACTATCTCGCTGATGCGAGAGACCAATTCAGGACTCGCATCTTTTATAATAATTTCGGTTTGATCCTCGATCGCGATGAGATCCTCCAAGCGGCCCTCTTTCACCATTTTTCCTTGGAAAATGATTCCTACATGATCGCATACCTCTTGCACTTGCTCTAGTAGATGGGAGCACAGGAAAACGGTCATACCTCGCTCACGCAGCTTCAGGATGAGATCACGGATTTGGCGCGAGCCCACTGGATCCACGCCAGCGGTAGGCTCATCTAGAATCACTAATTTGGGATCTTGGACGAGTGCCTGTGCGAGGCCGATGCGCTGCAACATCCCTTTCGAGTAGCCGCCTATTCTACGATCCCGCGCTCCTTGGAGATCGACTAATTCTAATAACTCACTCACTCGCTCCTCCAGCGGGCGTCCTTTCAAGCCGCAAAGTTTGCCGTAAAAGCGCAAAGTTTCTGCGCCGCTCAAGTGCTTGTAAAAATAAGGGTTCTCAGGCAAAAATCCCACGTCATTGCGTGAATCGACCCGCAGCGAATCTTTACCAAAGATCGCACAATGCCCGGAAGTGGGCGCTACCAGCCCGAGCAGTGCCTTCATCGTGGTGGATTTGCCAGAACCATTCGGCCCGATGAGGCCATAGACCTCGCCCGGCATGATGCGGATGGAAACATCATCCACTGCCCGCAGCAATTGCCGGCGGAAGGACGTTTTAAAGTCTTTCACCAAGTTTTTGATCTCTACGGCGGGTTTCAATTCATCCATCAGTGGGGTTAGTATAGGAATGAGGACGCAGGAAAGGCAAAGGGCATTTTGTATTTTCTGGAGCGGGTTTCTGATCAACTTAAAAGCCTTGCCGGGTTTGCAGTGGTGGCCAAGCTCACAGCGATCTTGGCAGCGATTCGAAATACTCAACTAGACGGTTGGCGGGCATTCGCAGTGCTGGGTGTGATCTGGCTGCACTGGGCACCCAAAGAGTGGCGAGGGCCGTTTCCTTTTGAAATTGGCTTATTCTTTTTTCTCACTCTCACAGGATTTCTCATCACGCGCATCCTGCTGCGCGAGAAAAAATTGTGTGAGAATCTGGAATGCGAGGGTGCCTCCCGAGGCTGGCGAGGAAAAGCCTATATCGCATTTCAGAAGCGGCGCATGTTGCGCATTCTATTGCCGTGTTATGTGGCTATGATTTTTGCGATCATGGTCGGTGCGCCAGATATAAGTGCACATCCATGGATATACGCAGGGCATCTTTCAAATTTCCACATGGCATACATGGAGCGGTGGCCCTCCGGCACGGCACATTATTGGACTCTGGCACTGCAGATACAGTTCTACTTATTCTGGCCTATCTTGGTATTTTGGGTGCCACAGAAAAGTTTAGTATATGTTTTCGGCGCGATTGTAGCACTGGCACCGCTGGGGCGCATGATGATGGAAAATTATTCTCCACAAATCTATCATAGTGAAGCGCTGCCATTTGTATCTTGTGATTACTTTGCAGTGGGGGCCATCTTGGCTCTTGCCATGGAGAGAGGCATGGCGGCGGGAAATTTCCGCTTAAAGTGGCTGGCACTCGCTGCTCTTGGCGGCTATACGATTCTCTATGTTTTCAACGAGCGGGGTCAAAAAATTAGTGGGCTATGTTTTATCCAACAAACACTAGTCGCCATCGCATTCGCAGGATTGATCTCTGCAACGCTGGCGGGTTTTAGCGGAATCCTTGGTCGGGTGTTAGATCATCCCTTTGTGCAAGAGATCGGGCGGCTGAGTTTCGGACTATATCTTTTCCACACTCTAGTACCTTTGTTTCTCGGCTGGATCATGCCTTTTCTATGGCATCCATTTTTCAGCGGGCCGTGGGTGATCCTGCGCTTGATTGCTTTTGCGCTCACTTCTTGGGGTTTTGCGATTCTTTGTTTGAAGTATCTTGAGGGCAGATCACAGTTGCCAAAGCAGCAGAAAATTTAGGCCAAAGATGGCATTCTAGCCGCTCATTTCTATCTATGAAACTCAGCTCATATCAATATGGTAAACAGAAGGTAAGAGTGATGAAAATCATCCGTGATGGGTCTTTTCATACCGCCAAGGAACTAACTGTAGATGTGGCGCTGCAAGGGGATTTTAAAAGCTCCTACACGGCTGGTGATAATAGTATGATCGTCGCCACGGACACGATCAAGAATACGGTGCAGGCTCTGGCGAAGGATCATCTTGGCCATGAAACGGAGCGCTTCCTTATCTTTCTCGCAGAGCATTTTATCTCGAAGTATCCGCAGATCCACACGGCATCCGTCAGCGCCAGTGAGCGGGTGTGGGGGCGACTCGATATTGCTGGTGTGCCGCATCCACACGCATTTTCCGCGAGTGAACGTGCCGAACCATTTGCCACTGCCATCGCGACGCGTGAGGGGACAAAAGTAAGCTCGGGAATCGGAAGTCTGCTATTGATGAAATCCACGGGATCGAGCTTTGCGGATTTTCCCTGTTGCGAGTTCACCACGCTGCCAGAGACGCACGATCGGATTCTGGCCACGTCTCTCACAGCCAGTTGGAAATGGGCGGCGGCCCCAGCAAGTTACACGCATGCGAATGCGGCGATTGTTCGGGCCATGCTCGTGCCATTTGCAAATCATCACAGCCCAAGTGCCCAGACGACTTTGTTTGAAATGGCATCTGCAGCACTTCAGGAGTGCCCAGAGATTGGAGAAGTTCATTTGGCGATGCCCAACAAGCATTTCCTACTGGTGCCGCTGGAGCGATTTGGGATGGAAAATGCCAGCGAGATTTTCCTACCCACGGATGAGCCACACGGCCAAATTGAGGCGAACGTGGTGAGAGATTGATCGCCAAGCTGCACTAGGGACGCCTTGGTAGCTATAGGAATGATTTTGCCGGACTGATTTCTTGCAATGATCCAAAAAGGACGATAGCTTCCACCTCCCTTACATTGTGACAGAAAAATCTACAGATTGACCCATGAATTACGATGATGAATGCGAAAACGAAAAACAACATTGGCCGCAATTTTGAGCGGGCATCTTCCCAGTTGCACTACGATGGAAATGATCCCACTTCGTTTCGTGACTGTTATTCCCACTACGATCTTGAGTGGATCGCTTTTGTGAGTGAATGCCGCAAGCGCAAAGATAACGGCGGCATTGATAAGATTACTCTCGAAGTCCTACCCAACGTTTGGAATACTCCCCGGCACTGAGCTATACTTTCCTGAGATAAGGGCAGCTCGATAGAGCTACGAAAACGCGTACCAATATTCTAACAACTTAAGTATCATCCAGCAGGCCCTTGAGACCACCGAAGAAGTTTTCTAATTCATCCGTGCTTGGTGCAGCACCCAAGATATCATCGTAGGTGGTATGGGTGAGAAATTTATCATCTAGTTCACCGATGAAGCTGCTGGGTTGGCAGCCAGTTTCTTGGCCCCATTTGATACGGGTGGCGCAGTAGGTCATCGTAAGCTGGTCTTGAGCGCGGGTGATTCCTACGTATAAAAGGCGGCGTTCTTCGTCCTTGGTCCCCTCTGCGATGCTGCGAGTGTGAGGGAGGAATCCTTCTTCCAAGCCAATGAGAAATACGATGGGAAACTCCAGTCCTTTTGATGCATGGAGAGTGATGAGAGTAGCACCTTGTTTTTTTTCCAAATCCTCGTCTTCCCGCTCTGATGCAAGGGCGCTGGCATCGAGAAACTTTTGCAAACTTTTGCCCTTCTCGGTAGCGGCGCGGAGGCTATCGATCACGCTTTGGATACCCTCGCCACGCTGTTGCCGCTCCTGTTCGGTTTTGCAACCGCGCTCAATCCACGGTTGGTATTTGATTTCTTTGATGAGGCCATGAAGGACATCCGCAGCATTAATTTTGGCGATATCGATACGGTTTTTCGCCCCCGCGATTAGGGCGATGAAGTCTTGGATGGAATCCGCTGCCTTGTTCCCAAGATTTGCAGTGAAAAATGGATCGCAAAGAGCACCCCAGACGGACTGATTATTTTCCCGGCTCCACTCGGTGGCAAGTACGGCGGTGGCTTGGCCGATGCCACGGTTCGGCGCGTTTAAAATGCGGAGAAGCGGCACATCCGCATCCGGGGAGGCGAGTAGCTGGGCGTAAGCGAGCACATCTCGCACCTCCCGGCGATCGTAAAAACTTTGCGCGCCCACCATCCGGTAGGGGATTTTCCGCTCACGAAATGCTAGTTCTAGTTTGCGGCTCTGGCTATTGGTGCGGAATAGAATCGCAAAATCCTCCCACTCACGGCCCACTGCACCTTTCTCTGCTAAAATTTCCTCCGCAATAAATTCTGCCTCTTGCTCATCTCCCGGCATGGCGACGATGCGCACCGGATCGCCACCAGCGCGGGTGGATCTGAGGATTTTTTCACGCCGCCCGAGGTTATGCCTGATCAAGCTATTGGCCGTATGCAGCACGGCGTGGGTGGAGCGGTAGTTTTCCTCCAGCCTGATGATTTTGGGATTGGGGAAAAATTTCTCGAATTGCAGGATGTTTGCCACTTCCGCACCGCGCCAGCCGTAGATCGATTGATCATCATCGCCCACCACGCAAACGTGATAGGGCGCTCCCACGAGCTGCTGGAGGAGCTGCATTTGTAGGGCATTGGTGTCTTGGAATTCATCCACGGTCACGCGAGTGTAGCGCTGCCGGAAGATGTCCCTCACATCGGCATGCTCGCGCAGGACCCGCTCGGCAAGCAGCAGGAGATCATCGAAATCGACGGCATTTTGCGCTCGTAGCTCGTTGTTGTAAGCCACTGCGAGCGTGGCAAAGTAGTCGTCCGTGAGATCACAAAGCTCGATGCCCTTATTTTTTGCCTTGGAAATTTCGGATAGCACGGCATCCGGTTTGACTTTCTCATCGCTGCCGCCGTGGCGGACGAGGAGTTGCTTCATGATGCCCACTTGGTCTGAGTGCGAGCAGATGGAAAAATTCTTTTTGTAGCCGATGCGGTCGATCCCACCGCGGAGGATGCGGACGCACAGCGAGTGGAAGGTACAGACCGTCATCGCTTCCGCCGCTTTTTTCGTGACCATGCCGGAGATGCGCTCGCGCATTTCACTGGCGGCCTTATTAGTGAAAGTAACGGCAAGGATTTCTGCGGGATCGATCCTTTTTTCTAACATGTGAGCGATGCGGCAGGTGACGGTGCGGGTCTTTCCAGTGCCCGCACCAGCTAGCAACATGACTGGGCCGTCGAGCGCGCCCACGGCTTCGCGCTGGGCCTTGTTGAGAGAGTCGAATGAGAACGTGCTAACCATCGGCGGCCGGATGGAAGCGGGGAAGGGGAGCCTTGGCAATAGCGGGGGTGGTAGAGTTGGCCTTGTTTGCGGGAGCGCAGTGCTTTGCGCTTGGCGATGGCGTGCGGAAAGAGAGGATCGCGCCAGTGAATTCTGCGCCTCTTGGATTTTTTGACTCTGGTGTTGGCGGCTTGACCGTTGTGCGGGCGGTGCAAGAGCTTTTACCGGCAGAGTCTATCCTGTATCTCGGGGACACAGCGCGGCTACCTTACGGCTCAAAAAGCCCGGAGACCATCCGCCAATTCGCCGATGAGGACGTGCGTTTTCTCATTTCAAAAGGCGTGAAAGCCATCGTCGTGGCCTGCAATACTGCCACGGCTCACGCATTGCCACGGCTGCACCAGCAATACCGCATCCCCATTCTCGGTGTGATCGAGCCAGGCGTGGAAGCTGCGTTGGCAAATCCGCAGGCGGCGCGCATCGGCATCATCGCCACCCGTGGGACCATCAGTTCTCACGCATACCAGCACGCTTTGGCATTGCGGCGCACCGGGCTTATCATCCATGCCCAAGCCACTCCTCTACTGGTCCCATTGATTGAGGAAAATTGGCTCGATCATCCGGCGACGCGGGCCGTGCTGCTCACCTATCTGGAGCCGATGGTAGAAAAAGGTATCGATACCCTCATGCTAGCCTGCACTCATTATCCGCTGCTGATTCCGGTGCTTCGCGAAATTTTACCCCCAGACGTATGCCTCGTGGACTCTGCCACCACATGCGCTGAGCATCTGAAAAGGGAACTCACGCGCCTCGATCTGCTCGCCGCCGCAGACAGTGATGGGCAACTTGAACTTCATTTGACGGACCTTTCCGATGAATTCGAGTCGCTCGCACGGCAGTTTTTACGAAAATCCCCAGGCCGCATCCACCGCACCGTGCTGGGTGTTTGATGGTTAATCTTGATTGGTGCATGTTTTTTTGAACAATGCGCACTCGCACTTGTTGACTCTTAGCTACGCATGACAAAACTTTTTGGAACCGATGGCATCCGTGGCCGCGTCAATGAATACCCGATCACGGCGGAAGTCGCTCTGCGGATGGGCAAGGCTGTGGCCCAAGTTTTGCGATCGGAAGAACCGAATCGAAATCGTGTGATCTTAGGGAAAGACACCCGCATTTCCGGCTACATGTTAGAGACGGCGCTCACCAGTGGGCTAGTCTCGATGGGCATGGAAGTCTTGCTCGTCGGCCCGCTGCCCACTCCCGCAGTGGCGCATCTCACCAAGTCCATGGGAGCCTCTGCCGGCATCATGATCACGGCTTCACATAATCCTTATGAGGACAATGGGATCAAAATTTTCGGCCACGATGGCTTCAAGCTCGGTGATGTAATTGAGGCGCTCATCGAGCGTCACATTCTTGGCAATGAACCTGAAGCGCCACCACTCCATCCCAAGTTCATTGGTAAGGCCCGGCGGATCGATGATGCGCGTGGCCGTTACATTGAGTTTGCAAAGCAGACGGCGGATAATATCCCACTCCACGGCATCAAGTTGGTGCTGGATTGTGGAAATGGTGCGGCTTACTCGATTGCACCTGTCATTTTCAGAGAACTCGGTGCGGAAGTCGTCACCATGGCCACCGCCCCAGATGGCCTCAACATCAATGCGGATTGTGGCGCACTCCACCCAGAGCGGGCTGGCGAGCTTGTCCGCTTACATCAGGCTGATCTCGGCATCTCCTTTGATGGCGATGCAGATCGCGTCATTTTCACAGATGCAAATGGCGCCACCGTCAGCGGCGATCGCATCCTCGCGCTCTGTGCCATCGGCCTCAAGGAGCAGGGGAAATTAAAAAAAGATACCCTCGTCGCCACCAACATGAGCAATCTCGGCTTGGTAGAGGCCATGAGGGGAAATGGCATCCACGTCGAGTGTACGGCCGTGGGAGACCGCAACGTCATCGACTGCATGCGGAAAAATGGCTATAATTTCGGCGGCGAGAATTCAGGGCACCTCATCTTTGGCGATTACGTCACCACTGGAGATGGGATTCTGAGCGCTCTGCAAGTCCTCCGCCTCATGCTCGCACGGAAGGCCAGCCTCGCCGAGCTGGCCACCGTCATGCACGAGTATCCCACCCATCTCGAAAACATGCCTGTAGGCTCAAAGCCGCCGCTGGATTCGCTCCTCCACCTCCAAGCCCTGATGAAGCAAGCCACGTCTGAGTTTGGCGAAAATGGCCGCCATCTCATCCGCTACTCCGGCACTGAGAATAAAATCCGCATCCTTGTAGAGCATCGTGAGCGCGAGCAAGTCACTCAATGGATTTCTCGCTTCAGCGCTGTAATCCAACAGGAAATCGGTTAGAAAATCTCCATGCACGATGATTCTCCAGCCTGCCACCCGCTTTCCCTTACTCGGAAAATAGAAGACTATCCTATCGGAAATATCCCGCTGCACGAGCACCAGCAGCGTGTGGTGGCTTCTTCAGACATAGGCTTTCATTCCCACGCTTGGTTAGATTTAGCAGAAATTACCAATCTAGATGGCACGCTCACAGATGG